>MAXL01000406.1 GCA_001751005.1 Desulfobacterales bacterium S5133MH16 | reverse complement strand
TGGGATGAATACTGGGAATTTTTCACAGCACAGGCTAAGAACAATACATTTTTTCCTGATGAATATAACTTGATGAATGTACAGGAAAAAATGGTTGCTTAATTTTGGTTACACTCAAATCATTATAAATCAGTGTGTGAGAAAGCACTGTCAGCACAATATCGTTATTGTCTTCATCTGACAAATGCTCCATTTCCAAAGGTTTGATGGCCTCAAATGAGAATTCGACTTTGCCGTATTGTGAGTTTCTGGATCGTCCGATCCATCCTATCCATTGTTTTTTACAGGTATCTAAAATTATTTGAAGATCAGTTTTGTCACCTAAAAGCGTGCCACGGAAAACCTGATCCGGTGATATGGCTTCATAGGTAAACAACAGTCCTTTGGCTGGCGAACCTGTAGCCCGATCTCGTGCATGGTGATGATGAAGTTCCAGTGCAGTCTGTGTATACTGGTGTTCCGCCATTGCATAATCAATAGCTTGAGTTTGTTCGTCAAAATCCTCGTCTGTAAAAAGGATGTCGTAAATCTCTTTTTCATTGGCTTTGCTTTTCCGAAACGAAATGGGCGCAGGATAAAAAGCAACATCCTCCTCATATTTATTTTTTCGGGTAATCCAACCGTTTGTGAAAATCATTTCGCCGCTCAGAAAAAAATGACGGAAATTCTCATCTATGGCGCCACGTTCATCAGAAGTAGATTTTGTTTGCTTCAGATACCGCCATGCAAGCATTCCAAGAATCGTTGTGCCCGGAATATGCTTTTCTGTATTCACAGTATTAATTTTGCCGTAGTTTAAAGAAATTACGACTGGCGCGAGCGTTCGGATTTGAAAGCTTAACTGATACATAGGGCCTCCGGCATTTTGAATTTTCTTTTTCCGGTATCCAGGGTGCAGGAGATTTCTCCGAATCCCCGGTTACGATTGGTTCCCATCCGGCGAAAATTCATGCACGCCAAATTCAGGGTTTGAATTATGAGGTAGTTTGAGTCGGGACTTCCAGTGATGTGCACATCTCCTTCAAAAATTTCTCCCTTTTTAATCAATCGAACACTTCTCAGGGAATGGTCAGAAGCCACGCCGTCTTTGCCAATTCGAGTCATTTGGCGGATTTCCGTAAAATGATTCTGAACGCTTGCCCGTGTGATATGCTTATTGAATTTATCATGTTCCATAAAATAACGAAGCCATGTTTGATTTACTTCATGTTCCTGAATAAAAAGATTTGAAAAAAAGACTACCGCTGGTTCCTTTTCACCGGTTTTGCCAAACACCGCATCAATTTTCATAGGGTTTGAAATCTCGGCTGTTTTCAGGATTTCTTCCACTTCTTTTGCGGAATCCCGCAAACATCCCTTGATTCGCTTTGCCGGGATGTAGGGAAGTCCTGCATCATCAAAAACAATATCCGAATCAATGAGAGTGCCAAACCCTTCACCAGAGCCAATCAGCGCCGGAGATTTTATCTGTATCCAAATTTTAAGTCGTTCTTTCATGTCAGGATTCCTGTGATTATAAAAACGGGTAATATTGAATCAGTTCAATCATATCCAGGTATGGCGTAGCGGATATTTCCTTTCCGGATTCCATAACCGAATCGAACAGATTATTTTCAAATAATGGTTTTCCGGGAATCCCCGGAAGTGCTCTTTTTCGTGCTTTTATTTCAGCAAGAAACTGATCTTTTGCTGCCTCATTCATGGTTATTACTTCACGCAATTCATGGCGTTTGTTTTGGGGAAAATCTTTTTTTAACTTTTTGGCATTGTCAACCAGAAGCGAAAAGCTTTTCTCATCCTGATATTCTTGATCCATGCGATATGGGCGGCAGTGGAGACGTCCCATAGGTGCTTTGAAATGGATTCTCCGAATATCATCCAAAAATCCGGCAATCGCTCCTGTTGCAATATGAAAATCCAGGTAAGAACATTTTTGATCTTCGTTTTTTCGGACATTCTTTGCATTTCTGCATAATTCTTCCGCCAGGCAATATCCCCTAAAAAAAGGATATTTGGTCTTGATAATGGCGATGCCTGCACATGCTGTGATAGCGAGCCTCTTATTTTTATCTTCATTCTCAAAAAAATGTATAAATTTTTCAGCAAAGTAGATACCCAGCTTACCGTCGCAGATAAAGGTCACATCATCCCCGCTCAAAATAATGGGCCGGATAGGAATGATTCTTCTTTTTTCTTCGTCTTCCTCATCAATGGGGTACCATCTTGACGGATTTTTTGAATGGTTGTCAAATCCCAGACTATCCATGATTTTCGGGTAATTGTCCACAATATATGACACAAGGGACTTGAACGCAGAACGAGTGATTTCATCAATCATCACCGAGTTCTCTCGCATCATGGGCAAGGAATTAATTTCAGGATTTGAAAAATACTCACCGATGTCATTGCCGTCAATATGAACAATGGCAATGTGGCTGTCTTCCCCTTCGATCTGACCTAATTTGGAAAAATCGTTTGTAAAAGTAAATTTGTCTTTAATAATGTTTTGATAGGTTTTATCGATTTTTTTTCGTGCGGTTTTACCGGCCTGTATTCTGGCATGAGAAGCAGCGGAAACATATGCTTTGACCTGATCATTTTGGATATTCTGAGAAAGTCCGCTTCGAGTACATTCCGCAGTGATGCCATGAGCAGGTATTACAGTTTGGGGTGAAAAGCGGAGTTTGTTGGTCCGCAATTGATTAAACAGCCGCCTCTTGCTCCCCTGAAAACTGTCTAAATCAAAAATATCCAAAGCAACTGCCGTAATGACTTGAGGCGCTTTCACCATGAGAATCCGGGTCCACCTGCGGATAAAAGCTTTGGCATGTTCTTCCTTCCCAAACAACAAAAGAGCATTTCCGCCCCCGATGTACCCGATTTCAAAAGGATCGCAACTTTTCATTGCAAATGGTGGTTTTTTCCACTCTTCAAGATCGACTTGAAAAGATGGCAACACGTATCCCACGGCTTCCTTCAGGTAATCCCCATAAACCAGGTTCTCAATGATATAGGATGCCCCGACGTTTTCTTTTAATTCATTGCTTTGGAATATGTATCCCTGAATTGACACCGTATCCAACAGAACTCCCTGGCAAGTTGTCATTTGGCCGTCTCCGCTTATTATTCAGTAAAAATAAAACGCTTTAATTCTTTAAAAAAATATTTCTCTTTTCTCAAATCATCTAACCCGAATACTTTGATGTTTTTCGTATTTCCTCCGGTATCAACAATGAGTTGTTGTTGAAGTAACTCGGTTTGGTATTTATCTGAGCCTGTAATGAGAATGGATTTGGATTCATCGCCTCCGATTTGTTTGGAACGTAAAATGACTTCAAACCCTTTTTGTTTGCATTTCATGGACACGTCTTGAACGGTACAGGAAATTCCAGTTAATTGGTATCCGTAGACCACCATCACATCCATTTCAAAATTGGATCTGCCACCGGCCCACTTTGGATGTTTCATGGATATATTTTGCCTGATTTCAACATATGTCGAAATTTCTTTTGTCAGATGTTCCAATTTCTTTTGTTCCAATTTGTTTGCTATGTATACTTCCAGCCATTTTCCGCCTTCTTCACATTGTTTTATCTTATTTCTTCTCTCTTTTGTAGTATTATGATCAACGTATTCTTTAAATATTTGTGCTGCTTTTTCGAATTTTTCCGTGTTCTTTTTTTTTGTTAATATCTGATATCCATGAAGACCGATCATATCTTCAAATGGAAGACATATCTTTTTGCGCAAATCATTCTCAATAATTTGGTTGTCATCATCGCTCACCAATCGGAAGTTACGGGCGTCCAAATAAGAAAATGAGATATTACCAATAATTTCTTCTTTGGAAAAATCACGCAGAATCCAATAGATATGGGTACTCATAGATTTGGTACCCCCAGTATAGTTCAGGTGAAAAGACGCCTCCTTTGCCCCTTCTTTAAGTCGGGATTTTTTAATCTCACTTTGTATCGTCATTGCTCGGCTTACATCTGAAAGTCCGACTTTTTCCAGGGGAAATTCCAGAGAGGGATGAACTTTTTTCCACTTATGAGATATGATTTTTTCCAGATTTTCAGCGTAAGTCAGTGTACCGCCCTGCAAATTATTTTCTTTGGAATAAATCAGCCAGATTTTACTGATATTTTGGTTTTCTTGAAGAAAATAATCTGCGATCACGTAATTGGGCAAAGGATTCGTACCCATTAAAAGTATTAGATTTTCAAATTGGTAAGGTTTCATGGAATTTTGAATTTCCCTTATTTTTATGCCCGGTTATTTTTCAAACAAGCTGATATACGCCATATTTAAAAATAGTTGGGTTATTTATACACATTTCCGCGCCATCCAATTCGGTAAATTAAGACAGCGCGATCTTTGACCTCAAATTTAATAATTATCCGTAAATTACCATGTCGAATCCGATAAAATTCCTTCCATTTCCCTTTCATCTTTCGAATATTAATGTTTGTATTTTCTAAGAATATAACTTTTCCAATGGCTTTTCGAATTGTAGGATCAATAGATTCAATTGATATTTTTTCTAAAAATTTGAGAGC
>MAXL01000405.1 GCA_001751005.1 Desulfobacterales bacterium S5133MH16 | reverse complement strand
GGGTTGAAGAAAGGATGCATACAAAGCTGCGGCAGCCGAGGTATCACCGGTGGAAGCACATATGGCAAGCACATCGGAAGTATGACCTTTTTGAACCAGAAAGTTGATATAGCTCAATGCGCTGGCCATCCCCCTGTCCTTAAATGAGGCGCTGGGATTCTGGCCGTCATTTTTAAAGTAGAATTTAAGGTTTGCTTTCCCCTGTAAGAAATCGTTTGCTTGGATGACGGGAGTGTGTGCTTCGCCGAGATAGATTACAGATTCGAGCGGTATAACCGGCCCTATAAATTCATGATAAAGATAGATTCCCTTTAGCGCCGGGATTGTGAGCATCTTGCGATAATCAAAAATCTTGCGCCATATCCTTCCCGGAACCTTTTTTAAACGGTCAAAATTTTCATCGACAATCAGAAGCACCTGTCCGCAATCCGGACAGGTATAGAGCAGTTCATCAATACCGTACTCCCGGCCGCAGCCAAGGCACCGATAAATTAGTTTGCCACGGTGTTTTGGGAGGATAAAGGATCTAATCTCTTTGGGGAAATCTTCTGGTTTCACGGCGATATTTTTTCAAGTCCGCCCATATAGGGTCTCAGGGCTTCGGGAATAAGAACGGACCCGTCAACCTGCTGGAAATTTTCAAGTAACGCGGCCACCGTTCGTCCGACAGCGAGCCCGGATCCGTTGAGGGTATGCACAAGTTCGGTACCCTTTTTACCTTTTCTTTTAAACCGGATATTGGCGCGCCTGGCCTGAAAGCTCTCAAAATTACTGCACGATGAGATTTCTCTGTAAACGTCTTGCGCGGGCATCCAGACTTCAATATCATAAGTTTTTGCTGCGGAAAAGCCCAGGTCGCCGGTACAAAGAGTGATAACCTGATAAGGAAGTCCGAGAATTTTTAAAATCGTTTCGGCATGGTTTAAAAGTGTTTCAAGCTCATCATAAGAGGTTTCCGGCTTGGTAAATTTAACCAATTCCACCTTGTTGAACTGGTGCTGCCGGATCAATCCTTTGGTATCCTTTCCATAGGAACCTGCTTCCGAACGAAAACAGGGGGTATAGGCCGTGTAAAAAATCGGCAGCATTTCCTCATTTAAGATTTCATCCTTATGGATGTTGGTTACCGGAACTTCGGCCGTGGGTACTAGGAAGTAATCCCAACCTTCAAGCTTGAAAAGGTCTTCCTCGAACTTTGGAAGTTGACCGGTATTTGTCATGCTGTTTCGGTTCACAATAAAGGGAGGCAGTATTTCTTTATACCCATGTTTTGTAGTATGAATGTCAAGCATAAAATTGATAAGCGCTCTTTCCAGTCTGGCGCCGTTACCTAAATAAAGGGGAAAACGGGCACCGGTAATTTTAGCTGCGGTCTCGAAATTTAAAATCTTGAGTTTTTCACCTAATCTCCAGTGAGGCAGGGGCTCAAAATCAAAATCAGGCGGTGTGCCGGTCTGTTTTACAACAGGATTTTCAGAACTGTCCTTTCCTTCAGGGACCGAGTTATGAGGCATATTCGGCAATCCTAAAAGGATTTGTTTTATTTTACCTTCATTTTCCGACAAATCATGATCCAGCGCCTTGATCTTGTTGGCGACCTCACGCATCTGAATCACAAGATCATCCGCATCTTGGCCATCTTTTTTCATCGCTGCTATCTGTTCAGAAACCACATTGCGGCGATGTCTAAGGTTTTCAATCTCAAGAAGAAGGGTCTTGCGTTCGGCATCACATTGTTTAAAAGTTTCAAGGTCTGCTGCTTGTCCTCGCCTTGAAAGCGCTTTTTCAATTTCAGGAAGGTTTTGTCTCACAAACTTGATTTCCAGCATAATAATTCCTATATTTTTTCAACCAAATGACAAAACCTGCATCTCATTTAAACCGGATTGTTGAGAAAAATATTGCAGACATCTGTATTTTGAAAAAGTTTAGGAGAGACGTATCATGGGCAAGCCATATAGTCAATGATTATTGTTAGTTGACATTATTCGTTAAAATTTGTATATAGTAATTAAACGTCTCGGAAATTCTACAATCTATCAAAATTACAAGTCTTTTAGTGGCAACCTGTTTATGCCGTCAACATGGAAGAATGGAATGTTGGAATGTTGGAATGCTGGAATATTGAGGGTAAGAGCGGAAATAAACTATTTGAATTGTCAAAAATTCCTTCAAACCCATCATTCCATTACTCCATTATTCCACTATTCCCTCCGGGGCGTAGGCCCTACGGGCCGGAGGCCAATTGGGGCGAAGCCCCTAAGTGCTATTCTAAATATCTGCTCGGGAGAATACTTATGGAAGAAATTCGGGAAACAAAAGATGAAATACGCAGTAATATAGCAAAAACACTGTCTGCACTTTCTGACAGCGAAATCGAAGAAAAAATTACAGGAATAGAAAACCGTCTTTTTGAATTTGCCAATTTTTTAGAAGCAAATATTGTATTGCTTTACATAAACAGCACCAGCGAAGTGAATACCCTAAAGATAATAGAACGATGTTTAAACTATAAAAAAATTGTCATTCTTCCTGCCTTTGACACAAGAAAATATAATATGAAATTGATGAAAATCGATGACATAAATACCGATTTAATACCCGGGCCCAGAGGTATCCTGGAACCGGACTCGAGCCGTTGCAACGTTGTGCCCATCGAATGTATCGACATCGCAATAATTCCTGGCGTTGCATTTGATGAAAAAGGAGGCAGAATAGGATCCGGTGACGGATATTACGACCGGCTTATTCCAAAACTATCGATCACAACAAGAAAGGTTGCGCTTAGTTTTGAAAACCAGATAATTTCGCAAATACAAATGGAATCCCATGATCGGTATGTGGATATTATAATTACTGACAAAAGAATTATCTACAAAATATAACCGCTAAGCCAACACCTGTCTTGCCGGATTCAATATCTTTTCCAGTTGTTGAAGATTATTTTCCTGCCCCACGGCGATTACGGTATCTCCGCTCTCGATAACCGCCTCAAAAGAAGGATTAAACAGCATATTTCCATCAGGCTTTTTTATGGCAATGATTATCAGGTTGAATTGTTGCCTGATGCCGGAATCTTTCAACATCACATTTACAAGGGCCGAGCTGTTGTTGACCGGTATTTCTTCCATTTGAATATCTTTACGTCGGTGAGCGAAAGCAAAATCCAGAAAATTTGTCACCGTTGGGCGGATGATTCGCTGGGCCATACTCGTCGCCCCGATATCATAGGGAGATTCCACCCGGTTTGCACCGGCAGCCAGCAATTTAGACTTTGATTCGTCTCTATTGGCACTTGCCATGATAAAAAGGCCGGGATTGAGTTGTCTGGCTGTCAGCACCAGGAAAACATTTTCCGTATCCGTAGCCAGAGCAGCAATAAGCCCTTTGGCATGCTGTATTCCTGCACTGAGCAAATTTTCTTCCTCTGTTGCATCACCTGATATATAGAGAATTTTATTGGCATCCATTACCGGGATAAGCTCCGGGTCCTTCTCAATCACGACCAGATCAATTGGCTTTCTTGATAACATTTTGCAAAGAATTTTGCCGATACGCCCATACCCACAAATAATATAATGGTTTTTCAATCGATCAATCTTTTTATTCAATCTTCTCCTCCCTAATATGGTTCTGATTCGGCCTTCAATCATGAACTGAACAACGGCGCCCGCAACATACAAAAAGAAAGCCACGCCGACACAGATGAGCAAAACAGTAAAAATCCGTCCCATTTCGGTCATCTCATGTACTTCGTTATATCCCACAGTAGTAAGCGTTTGGACGGTCATATACAAGGCATCTAAAAGGCTCCACCCTTCGATCATCATATATCCGGCTACACCCAGACTAATGATGAATATCACTAATAAAACAGAAAATATCAGATGTTTTGTACTATCCATTTGGCCACATAGCTTTTCCC
>MAXL01000404.1 GCA_001751005.1 Desulfobacterales bacterium S5133MH16 | reverse complement strand
TTTCCTGAAAAACAACTTCATATTTTAGATGCCGGTGGCCGGACCCTGGAGTGATGCTGACTGCTTTTGTTAGAGCGGCTAACCGGCCTCGCCAATAGATAACATATGATCGGTGTTGAAAATCTCCACAAAAGCTTTGGTTCTCAAATTCTCTTTGAAGGTGCCGGCTTCAAGCTCAACCCAAAGGAACGAATTGGACTTGTCGGCCTCAACGGACATGGAAAAACAACCCTTTTTCGAATCATCATCGGAGAAGAGTCTCCGGACACCGGAACCATAAGCATCCCCAAACATTACCGAATCGGTTACGTTCGGCAGAACCTTGATTTTACGAAAGATACAGTTCTCAAAGAGGTTATGACCGGGCTGGCATCCCAGGAACGGGGCCATTACTGGAAGGTTGAAAAAGTTTTAATGGGCCTGGGATTCAACAAAGACGATATGCAACGCCACCCCTTTGATTTTTCCGGGGGATTCCAGGTTCGCCTGAACCTGGCCAAAGTGCTGGTTTCCGAGCCTGATCTATTACTTTTGGACGAACCCACCAACTACCTCGACATAACCTCCATCCGCTGGGTCGAACGCTTTTTGATGAACTGGCCTCGTGAAATGATGCTTATCACCCATAACAGGGGGCTTATGGACAAACTGGTCACCCATACCATAGGAATATACCGAAAAAAGGTGCGTAAAATCCCTGGAAATACCGAAAAATTTTACGCCCAGATTGCCCAGGAAGAAGAGGTGCATGAAAAGACCCGAATTAAAGATGAGCGACGCTGCAAGGAAATCGAACAGTTTATTGAGCGTTTCAGGGCCAAGGCCAGACTTGCTAATCTGGTGCAGTCACGAATTAAAACCCTGGCCAAAACAGGGAGAAAAGAAAAACTGGAGAAGCTCAAGACCCTTGATTTTGCTTTTAGAAGCAGATCTTTTCTCGGCAAGCACGTCTTGAGCGCCCGGGATTTATCCTTTTCTTACGATTCCAGTAAACCGTTAATAAAGAACTTCAACATTACCATTGGGGCAGGAGATCGTATCTGCGTTGTCGGAAAAAACGGTAAAGGTAAAACCACGCTGCTAAAACTACTGGCCGGCGTACTCAGGCCGCAAAGCGGTGACATCGTCTTAAACCCCGCTGTCCGGAAAGGTTTTTTTGAACAGACCAATATCCAAAACCTGGTCCATACCCGAACCGTTGAAGAGGAAATTCTCTATTCGCATTCAGATGTCGATCGTCAGCAGGCGCGCAATATCTGCGGCGCAATGCTGTTTGAGGGCGATAAGGCCTTAAAAAAAATTGGCGTACTTTCAGGCGGTGAAAAAAGTAGGGTGCTGATCGGTAAGCTTCTGGCGACACCGACAAACCTGCTGCTGCTGGATGAGCCCACCAACCATCTCGATCTGGAATCCTGTGATGCCTTGCTGGCCGCCATCGACAGTTTTGACGGGACGGTGGTGATGGTAACTCACAACGAAATGTTTTTAAAAACCCTTGCCGAACGTTTGATTATATTTCAGAATGACGAAATCTTTTTATTCGAAGGTGCTTACCAACGGTTTCTGGAAAAAGGCGGGTGGAAAGATGAAGAAGATGTTCTGATAGCTGATCCCGGGGAGAATAAAAAGGAGAACACCCGAATAAATCTGTCCAAAAAAGAGATAAGACGGAGGCGCTCTGAAGTTATTACCGAACGTGCCAGAATCCTCAAACCCCTTGAACAGCGTCTCCACCGGACCGAAACCCATATTGAAAAACATGAAAAAAGGCTCGCTGAACTTCATGCCGCCATGCAAAAGGCCACACAAGCCGGTGACGGTAGCAGAATAGCGGAACTCTCAAAGTCGATTCATCGCTGTCAAGGGGACATCGAAAAACTTTATGATGAACTTGTGAAATCTTCCGGTGTTTTAGAGGCACAAAAGGCTATTTTTGAAGAAAAATTAGAAAGAAAGGAACTGCTTTGATTGAACAAGCATAATGAAAAAAATACCGAGAATGTACCCGTATCGTTCGATGGGCATGCCTTCCTTTTACCAGTAATAGGGATAATGGCGATACCGGTACCAATAGTAGGGATATGGATAAAACCAGGGTTCATAATAAGGATCGGGGTAATAACCTTGATCTTCTGGCCAAAGGTATATTTCACGGCTTTGAATCTTGAGATATGGATGGGAAAAATCATTGATTTTTTCGATCACAGAGCCGATCACTGTGCCCGCCACGGTAATTTTACGATCTTTACTGTAAATCTCCGGGTCCAAGAAACCCTTTTGCGAAATTATGAATCTTCCTTCTGAATAATCCTTTGATTTGGGCTCTTCTGTAAACCCCAGCGGTGCTTGCAAAACTCTAATAATGGTTTGATCCGTCAAATTATTGGTTTCCAGGATGTACCCGCCCAGGATCACGGTATTTCCCAGATATTTATCCGATTCTTGGAGAAGTATTTTAAAATCAATCGGCGGTATTGCATCCGTCCGGATTTGTTGAGAAATAACCGAACAGGACCCGGTAAAAACCGTAATCAGTATTGCCAGCAATGCAGTTCTCAGAATATTCATATTACCCGAAAAATTTAAGTAATGACTCCTTTAAGTTAAACGGCAAAATCTGATGACTAAAAGCTTATAGATGAAAAAAGTATAATACAAATAAAAAAATGAAATCAATAAAAAAGCCCGGAAAAACGTG
>MAXL01000403.1 GCA_001751005.1 Desulfobacterales bacterium S5133MH16 | reverse complement strand
TCCAATTTATGGGAAAAAGCGATGCTTGAAAAAAATACGCTTTTACACTGGCTGAGGTATCTTTTTTTTCCGAAAAAAGGAGATTAGGCACTTGTTTATCTCTATAATTTGCTGTCGATTTCAGCCGGCACATTGTTTTAACGTTGCAAGATGATGTCACGTGTTGCGAGCTGTTAATCGGAAATAATCTTTTTTTATACCCCGTAACACGAAACCCGCAACAGGGAACATGGCCCTATCGATTATCGTTATTCAATACTCCGAAAGAACAGAACCCCATTTTTCAGGCATTGTAGCAAATGAAACTCTTTAAAAATCCTGAATATCCGTTCGACTTATCTCAGCGTAGTTCAGAGAACGACGTGTCGGGTCGAAGCCGGAGGCGTAGCCTGAAGATGGTAGCCTACTTTTAAGAAAAATCACATTAAAATACAATCATTATCGAGGAAAAAATAACCTTTTTTAAAAAAAGGCTTGACAGCTTCCGTTTTCCCAACCATATTAGTTCATACTATGAATGAATATTCCGAACAAAAAGAGGTTGAAATAACGGCACACCAGCTCCAGCAGTTTCAAAACCTGATTGCAAAACTGTTTCAATGCTGCCAGGAACGTATGCAGTATCAAAGCGATCGTTTCAAACTTCCGGATGCAGAGTTGCGTTGCCTTATGCTGTTCGGTGAGGAGCGATATCTGACGCCCAAGGGTATTGCCTATAAAATGAACGTCGTTAAAAGCCGGATTTCTAAAATTATCGATGGACTGATAAAGAAGGACCTCATTCAGCGCATCAAGGACCCAGAAGATTCACGCATCAGTCTGTTGAGCCTGACGGGTAAAGGGCATGATAAGATAAACAAACTCAGGGCATTCCTTGATGATATTCACCAAAAGGTGCTGCAAGAGGTGCCGATTGAGCAAAGGAAAATTCTGCTGATGAACCTTGATCTGCTGAAGTCATCCATGGAATCGGTAAAAGAGTTAATGGATTAAACGGCGATTCAGAACGGATTTTTTTAGCTGCAACATCATCTGGTGTAAACCGGCTGTATTTCACCCATACTGGGAAAGGCCGGAATTTTTTTTGGGTATTTAGTTCACGATATCAACCATATAAGCAAATAAATTATATAACTTATTGATTAGACTGCCTAATTAAAATTAACACTATCAACTTTAGGGGGCACCATGAACGAAATCGCGCAATAGGCAGAGGAGACAGTAGAGACTATCGAGGTAAATGTGGAGGGAACTATGAAAAATATAGAAAAACAGCTGGCTGAACTTAAAAGCCGCATCGAGGTCCTGGATAAAAAAACGACCGAACCCAAGGTTTCCATGATTGTTTTCAGCGGGGATTTGGACAAAGTTCTTGCGTCTTTTGTCATTGCCACCGGATCGGTGGCAATGGGAATGGAGGTCGTCATGTTTTTTACCTTCTGGGGCACACCAGTTCTCAGAGATAAAAACAAAAGTGTCGGCGGTAAAGACACCATGGGTAAGATGTTCGGCACCATGCTACCCAAGGGAGCCGGCGCTGTCAAACTATCTCAAATGAACATGGGCGGCATGGGCACTGCCATGATGAAATCGCTGATGAAAAAGAAAAATGTTGCGTCCCTGGAACAGATGCTGGAAATGGCCGAAGAGCTGGGTGTTAAAATTTATGTCTGTGAAATGTCCATGGACCTGATGGGATTTAAACGTGAAGAGATGATCGAATACAACGGTCTTGAATTTTGCGGCGTGGCGAAATTTCTCGAAGAAGCCAACAACAGTCGCATTCAACTTTTTATCTAAAATCTAAGTGCATAACAAACAATTCAGGAGGTATACGATGCAAGAAGAAGTCACAGTAGAAAAAGTAATAGATTTAAAAGGATTGCCGTGTCCAATGCCGGTTGTAAAAGTGAGCAAAGGCATCAAGGAAGTAGAGGTCGGTCAGGTGATCGAGGCCCATTCCACAGATCAAGGCTCGCTTACGGACTTTCCGGCTTGGGCCAGAACCAGCGGCAACGAAATCTTGAAAACAGAAGAAGACGGCGACGTTATTAAGTTCTTCATCAAACGCAACGTCTAAAACCATTTTTAGAGTCATTTCGGGTGCTCCGTTTTCTCGAGCGCCCGTGACTCTCTTTTTTACAAGGTTTCTGCGTATACGGATAAGCAAAACCAGGGTTTTTCATCAGGGACTTTTCTGGGTGAAAGTAGATCAGAAGCTTGAAAAACTGGGCCTGGAAGAAGATGTCCAACAAGCTTTAGAGGCTCAAATTTCGAAGAAAGTTCCAATGCCCGGAGACGATTGGGCCTTGTGGGGGGTAACGTGCATTCCGCAAATCGATTGTTAGAATGTAAGGATATGTTATGGATAAAATTCTTGGTGTTTATGTAAGTTCTGACCGTAACCTGGATCAGTTGATCAAATTATGCCGATCTGCAAAACAAAAGGGTGTAAAAGTAAAATTATTTTTTACGCATCTTGGGACAAATCTTTGCACAGATCCACGCCTCACTGAACTTGATGGACTGGCTGAGATCGCACTGTGTAAAGTAGGTTTCGAGAGCAACAGGTTAGACCCAGCGGATTCCGAAGTAGACGAAAAGGGGTTTACCAGTCAGTCGTGGCATGCGGAGATGATTTACGATTGCGACCGTTATATCACCTTCTAAATAAATCTGAGAAGAGGGATTTTTAAGATGGAAAACATAAAGCATTGTGCGGTGATTGTTCGCCGATCGGAAGATGTGTGGGAGGGTACCCGAACGGCGCTTGGTTTGGCTGCTCACAATTATTGGGCTTACCTCTTTGTTGTTGATGTCACCATTGAGATGTATCAGGAACTGGAAGAAAATTTAGAATGGCTAGAGGAAATGGAGTGCCCGATTATTTCAAATGTGGAGGGAAACAGCCAACACGGTTTTCAATACTTACCCCTTGAAAAACTTGCACGAGAACTAAAAAAGATGGACCTGGTCATTCCCTTCGGCAACCGTAATTAACAATAGCTGAAACAGGAAAAATAAGATGCCAAAACGAAGAAAAATGTTGCATATTCTCAAATCGCCTCCGGATGATTTGCAACGAAATTTCATGTACAACCTGTCGCTGGGTTATAGTTGCCTGCAGTTTCCTTTGTTTGATTTTGATGAAGGGCCGCCGGATTATAACGAGCTTATAGATTTGATCTTTGAGTTTGACGAGGTGATAACATGGTGGTGATGAGGTAGAATACTGCTATTACCCAACCAGCAGTCGAAAATGGACTGGCAGAACCGCTGCGCTCCTTTACCAGTCATTTAGCCACGACCATCAAGATGCTTCCAACATAGCTGTAAAGTGAACCATTCATCAAAACCTGTGATATCGACATTTTCGATTCTTAAAGCCAAGGTGATGCTTTCTGCTATGTACCACAGGTTTAGCGAAACCGCCGATAGCTGCTATGTACGTTGATAATGAAGATTTCAATTGAGGTTGTGTTTTAAATATCAGGCAAGCAGCTTCTGCCAATTTAAGTGTAGGCCAGGATAGATTGATTGAATTTACTGTTTTCCCCACTTAGATTTGAACCGCAGATATTTTTCCCGTAATTTCATATCACCCCATATTCTCAGTTTCGTATTCCGGGCGGATCTTTCAGCACCCCGAAAGGCCTGGAATATTACCCCGCCTGCAATGGCAATCAGGCTGCTGATGATGAACAAAAAAGACGTATCAATATTTTCATACAAATAGCCGCTAAGGAAAAATCCAACCATTATTCCAAGTCCATACGTTGCGGCATTATTTATAGCCTGTCCAAGAGTTTTGTTTTTATTCGGTGACAGCAAATCGATATAGAGGATACTTGCCATATGAAATGTTCCGTACGTGACAGCATGCAATAGCTGTGAAGTAAGGATTATAGCTTCAGATGTTGCAAAAAAGAGAATAAACCATCTCAGTGCCGCTGCAACAAAAGAAAATGTGAGTATTTTTTCAGGTGAAAAGATATTGAATATCCTGCCTGATTTAATCATTACAAATATTTCGGCTGTTGATGCCAGAGCCCAGGCAACCCCGATGAATGTATTGCTGTAGCCAAGATTTTCAAGATGTATGGAAAAGAAACCGTAATATGCACCATGGCTTACCAGCATTAAAAAAGCACAAAACAAAAAAATGATGACGCGAATGTTTAAAAGCGATTTTGTGACCGGTGAAAGAAGGTCTTTTTTTGCAATTTTGATATCCGGTATTTTAAAGGAAATGGATGCCTGAACCAGGGAACCGGCAAGAATCAATACAAGTATTAAACTGACGGAGAAAAGATCTATAATTTTTCCCAGTGAAATAACGACAAGGATAAAACTGATAGAGCCCCACATCCGCAGTCTTCCATAGCTTTTCTTTTCTTTGCCGAGTACATCCATGGAAAAGGCTTCAAGAAAGGATATTATTGGGGCGTAAAACACGCCGTAAAAAGCTGTAATTACAAGCATTAACCAGAAGTTTTCGGTAAAAAGATAAAAAATCCAGATAAGTGCGCTGGTAATATTGCACAAAATATATATTGGTTTTCTGATTTGGAAACGGTCTGCCAGAACTCCCCAGGCAAGGGAGAACAAAACCAGAGTCACGGATCTCAACGCAGAAAGGGCTCCTATTTGAAAACCT
>MAXL01000402.1 GCA_001751005.1 Desulfobacterales bacterium S5133MH16 | reverse complement strand
GTAAAAAGTCCAACTTCTGCGTTGCGCTGCATCCTTCGTCACTGCAGCGTACTATAAGTACGCCTCATTCCTCAGGATTTGCGCGCCTTGAATTTGGATCTTTTTACTTTGCCGTCGGATTGTGACTTTTTGATAGTTCATCATATTTCAGTTGATAAAAACATAGAATATGATATTTATCACAATCCTCCGGTAATGGAAAAAATATCAGAACTTACAGTTTTTGTTGGAAATCATTTGATAAAGCCTGCAAGATATTTCAAGGAGCTTGAAAAATCGGGCTGCCACAAGATGAGATCGACTCTATTTGCGGACGGAACGCTTCTGGATGTTAGGAGTATCAGCCGGTCTACCATAGATTTGTATCAGGGAAATTCAGGTTATCGATAAAATACCGATTGAAGTCAAGATGGGTGGACAGCTCAACATGCTCTATGGATTTGGAAAGTTCATTGGCCATTTGCCAGTAAGGCCTGGATAAGAGGACCATCACGGCGCCTTTGCTGGCAGCGTTGCCAAGAGACTTGATTTTGTCCGGATCAACCGTGGGAAGCAGGCCGATTCGCATGGCACTGTATGGGTTAACAAAATTACCCAGCGCACCAGCCAGATAAATCTGGTCAAGATCCTGAATTCCGATACCCATTTTATCCATAAGCGTCTGGATACCGGCTCCCACAGCGCCCTTTGCAAGCTGAAGTTCGCGTACGTCTTTTTGGGTGAGATATATCGGTTTGTTGCCATAGCTTTCTTCTTTGGAAGCCACAAGAAAGGCTTGCACCCCTGATTTTTTGATAACCCTCGAACTCAGATAATCATCAGCATTTTCCCGTGGCGGCAAAATCAATCCTTGGGAATCGATAATGCCGCGATGCAGAAGCACGGCAACCAAGTCTACCAGTCCGCTTCCGCAAATTCCCTTTGGTAAAATGTTACCGATCGTCTGATAGCGAAGTTCCCCTTCATTAAAACGAACGCTTTCAATAGCACCGCTGCTGGCGATCATTCCCCGGGATATTTGTGCACCTTCCAAGGCCGGGCCGGCCGCTGCAGAGCAGGTCAACAGCTTTTGCCGGTTACCCAAGAAAATTTCTCCATTGGTGCCAAGGTCGAGACCGAGAATAATTTTATCATCCTGTTCTGCAGCCGATGATGCAAGGATGGTGCTGATCATGTCGCCGCCGATATAGCCGGATTTGGTGGGCATTACATACAACCTGGCTTCCGGATGCAGTTTTAGGCCTGCATCTTTTGCACTGAGAATCAATCCATCGGTTAAAACAGGAGAAAAGGGCGCACCCGCAATGCCCAGGGGATCCAGGTTAAGAAAAATGTGCTGCATGGTGGTATTTCCGGCGGCAACGGCAATAAAAATATCGTCCGTGGAAAGCCCTTCCACTTCTAAAAGGCGCTGGGTAATTGAGTTCAAATCCTTAACGATAAGGTCGGTAAGCGTGAAAAGGCCGTTTCGATTTTCCTTGATGTACTGCAAACGACTAATCACGTTTGATCCGTATTTGCTTTGGCTATTGAGCCTGGAGACTGCTGCCACCTCACTCCCGTTCAGCAGATTTACGAGTTTGCCAACCAACGTGCTGGTTCCCAGGTCAAAAACAAGTCCGAAAACTCGTTTTGCTTGTTCCCGATTTTGCCATGCCATCAAATAGTTTTCGTGAAGTACGGCCGTTCCGTGGTTTTCCGTTTTTTTCATCATTTCGGGCAAAAAACGGAGGCAGTGAAGGAATGCTTTCAGGTCGCTATATTCCGGGCCCATGGCGGCTTTGATGCGATCCAGATCGGACAATCCTTCATGGCCGGATTCAGGCGGCAGGTCAACCGGTCGTTTGTTTATAAGGGGATCGATATCAACCGTGGGTCTGTGGCCGGTTTTAAGTATCTGGTAGAACGTCGGATCATCATCCGATTCTCCGGTATGGATGACAAGGTCCTTTATGATTTTGACACGACAGGCAAGACGAACACCATTTCTCAGCTCCTCCGGTTCGAGAAGCTCTTTTTCTTCTGCTACGGGAGGTCTTACCGAAGAAATGACTCGTATTTTACATTTCCCGCATTTGCCCAGCCCCCCGCAATCACTTTCCAACTCCACATCGGTCTTTTGCAGGGCCTCCCATATGGTTGTTCCCTTACGCAGCTTCAACCACAGATCATCGGGAAGCACATTTAACATAACATATTTACTTTTTTGCTTTTTGAGCGGCAAAAATCCGGTAGAACTGCGTCTTTTTTTTGAGGGTTTTTTCTTTTTTTTCGGCTTTTTCATGTGTTCTGATCCTACCCGGAACCCGGTCGGGAAAGTTTTATTTTGCCCTGAGAAACCTGGTCCTTTGGGCCAAGTCAGAGTTATACGGCTCTTCCTTGGAGTTTTGTGTCTAAAATCACAAATTCCAAGCACCAAATCTCAAATAAATCTCAAATTCCAATATTCAATGACCAAAACCTTACAGGGCGAGACATTGTTTGGATTTTCGAATTTCGGTCATTGGAAATTGTTTGTAATTTGTAATTTGATATTTGGGATTTCAATAAGTCAATGAACTTCCAACAAAGCAAATCCCCTCTGGGGTAAACCAAAGCATGCTTTGGGCCAGAATTCTTTACTTATGTCAGGTAACATTTGTGTGTATCAAATGAATGAGTCTTTTGTTCAAATGCGAATAATCCGCGTCTATTATTTCTAAAGACAGGTTTAAAAATCCGGCCAGTTTACCGGCTGCGGCCTTTAAATCCGGATCAGACGGCTGCCTCACATACATCAGTTTTTTATAGTGCTTGAAAAAAGCCTTTCGAATTTCACTGTCGTAAAGTTCCAGAGGTTCGAGACAGTAATCCCTGAAGTTGACAATAAGCTCTCTTTCCAAAAAATAGGTGCCGGCTGTTTTTTCCATGATCTGGTCATATCTATCGCTCCCGAGAAGCATTTCATAACAGTGAAGTCCGGGAACCTTGTCTGCGAAATTCCGG
>MAXL01000401.1 GCA_001751005.1 Desulfobacterales bacterium S5133MH16 | reverse complement strand
ATGGTTTTTATAGTTTTGGAAGGCCAAAATATTTGTGATTTAAAAAACAAATCTTCAATGATATTGGATTTATGTTGATGCAAGCTTCAGGAACCTTTGATTTGAATTTTTTAAAAACGGCCAAAAAAATGATTGCTTAATTAAAAAACCTGCTATAGATTTTGATGTGTTAAAAGTTTAGGAAGCTTTAAAATTGCTACTGAAATAAGGAAGTAATAAAGGTTTAAAGAACCCATATCAAATGGAATTTGGACAGAGGTATGGATAAGTTCCACAATTTATTTCAAAAAGGGGAAAATATGCAAAATCCATCTGAAGTAACAATTACTATACATCTTCTTTCAGGAGATCCGATTGTATTTAATATTGAGGCAACCGAAGACAGACAGAGGAATGCTGGAACCAGAATCGAGCGCAGTATGAATGCCAGCTATATCGGGGTCGAGTTGGATGGAAAACTTGTTATCATCCCAACGAACAATATACAAAAAGTTGAAATCTCGCCTGCACCTACTTCCATGATATCGCATATAGTTAAGGGCGCAAAATCAGCATCCTCGACTTTTGCAACGACAAGGGTCTAGGTGGTCTTGCAGGACTCAGGAAAACATTTAAGGAATAAACAGACGAGTAATTCACTATACGTCCATAAAATCATTCCAGATTTCATGGACTTTTTTCCGTAAGCTGCGAAATTTATTTTCAGGGACTTTGGCAGGTTTCTCCTGGAGGCTGAGTTGGTGAACCGCCGCCCGATAAGTCAGGTAGGCGACTTTGAGAAGGTGGGCGGTATGCGCTTCAATGATACCGGTTTGGTTCAAGGTTTCCAGAAGACGAACCGTGTCGGTCCACCGGGTCAGCTCGTTATATTCACTGGATTTTAAAAGCACCAGATACTGAACCAGAAATTCAATATCAACTATTCCGCCCCAATCCTGTTTGAGATCGAAATATTCCGGATCATGGCTTGAGAGTTCCTTGCGCATCCGGTCGCGCATATCCACAACCTCTTCTTGAAGCCGGGTCATGATTCTGGACCGGACAAGCACCTGGTTGCGTATTTGCTCAAAGCATTTTGCCATCTGAATATCACCGCTTATGGGTCTTGCCTTGATAATGGCCTGATGTTCCCATGTCCAGGCTTTGTTCATCTGATACTCTTTAAATCCCTGGATATGGCTGACCAGAATGCCGGAACTGCCGCTCGGCCGCAACCGCATATCCGGCTGGTACAGCATACCGGCAGCCGTATGCGCAGTTAAAATATGGACGACTCTCTGCCCCAGCCGGGCAAAAAACTGGGCATTATCTATCGGGTACTTGCCGCCACGGGTCTGCCCCTGGGTTCCGGCATGAAGAAAAACCAGGTCAAGGTCGGAGTCATACCCGAGCTCAAATCCGCCAAGCTTCCCATAGGCAATGACCGCAAATCCCCTCCCAATTCTTTCATCGTCCAGTTGACATTTGGGAGTCCCGTGTCTTTCAGCGAGATGGTCCCATGACAGGTCAACAACTTCATTTAAAACCGTCTCTGCAATTTCGGAGAGATGATCACTGGTCCTCATCAGCGGAATGGCTCTTGTAACATCTGCTGCGGACACACGTAATATGTTCGATTGTTTAAAAATACATAATTCTTGAATCTTATATTCAAGGTCCTTAGCGGATATCAGATCGAACTTCTTGCGTATCTCTTCTTTAAGATCCGATTTTTCCGGAGGAAGATAAAGGGTGCGAGGGTCTAAAAGTTCGTCCAGGAGTACCGGATGGAGAGCCAGAAATGAGACAACCCATGGGCTGGCAACGGCCAGCTTAACCAGATGCACAATAGCGATTCGATTTTCCAACAAAAGGGCCAGGTAGTTGGTCCGTCTCTCGATGGCCTTGATCAGGTCCAAAATTCGACTCAGAACAACAAGAGGTTGTTCGCACCGGCCGATGACTTTCAGCATAACCGGCATGAGTTTGTCCAGGCGATTCCGACCGTGGCTGCTGAGCAACCGTGTTTCCGGATCATTCCGAAGATAATCTAAAAGGCGCATCACCTGATTCGGATTTTCAAATCCGGCTTCAGCAAGCACCTTCCGTCCCTGCTCGTCATCTATTAAACCCTTCCATACCGCTTGCAATCCGCTTTCAATTTTTTCGCCCTGATCATCTATGCGCTCTGAATCTCCGGCGCCCAGCAATTGGTTAAAATGATCGTGTACCATTTTCCTGTGCCGCTCAAGATGACGGGTAAAAGATTTCGCATCGGCAAATCCCATGGATGCGGCCAGACGCATTCTTGCAACCGGATCTGCGGGGATCTCATGGGTCTGCTGATCCGAATATTCCTGAAGGCGATGCTCCGTGTTACGCAAAAATTCATATGCGCGGGTAAGTTCATCACATGCTTGCTGAGAAATATAGTTTTCACGGGCAAGGACCTTCAATACCTTCCGAGTACTCCGTTCTTGAAGCGCAGGAGCAACGCCTCCCCGTATAAGCTGAAATATCTGGCCGAAGAACTCAATCTCACGGATTCCTCCGAGACCGAGCTTGATGTTGTGTGACATGTGTTTGCGTTTTACTTCAAGAGAGATCTTATGCTTCATATTTCTTAAAGATTCAAAGGCCCCAAAGTCCAGGTATCTGCGATATATAAATGGGTTAAGAGATTCAATCAGACGTTCACCGGCCTGTTTATCTCCTGCCGCAACCCTTGCCTTAATCCATGCGTATCGTTCCCATTCTCGCCCCTGTTCCTGGTAATATGCCTCCATGGCATCAAAACTCATAACCAAAGGACCGCTTTCGCCATAGGGCCGAAGATTCAAGTCCACCCGGAACACAATGCCCTCTGAAGTGCAGGAACCGATTGTTTTTATCAAAGCCCGACAAAGGCGCACAAAAAATTCTTCATTACTGATCGGTTCCGATGCGCCACGGGTATGGCCCGCTGCAGGATAAGCAAAAATAAGGTCCACGTCAGAGGAAAAGTTTAACTCACCGCCACCGAGTTTCCCCATGCCTAAAACAACAAGGTGCTGCGGTGAACCGTCATATCCTGTAGGAATGCCGTATTTCCGGCACGCCCATTCATAAAGAAACGAAAGCGCCTGATTGATACAGGCATCGGCCAGGGCAGAAAGATCTGCCATGGTTTGGGAAAGGTCTGCCCGGCCTGCAAGGTCACGCCAGGCAATCCGGATTATTTCACGCAATCGAAACTTGCGAAGAATAGAGGATAGTTTGGCTTCTTCTTCTAATTCAGACAGCCCCGACAAAGACTTTTTAAGCTTATGATTGTAATCATCCGGCGGGGATTGTCCATGAAGATCGCCGCTTTGAACGAGGTCGGCCAGTATGGCCGGGTTATGGGTGCAGCTTCTGGCAATAAAGTTGCTAAAAGCAAAGACCCGTTTTAGAACTTCTATAAACTCGGAATCATCCCACAAAGAAATATTGGTGTCCTTTGCAGCACTACAGAATGCATCCCATTTGCTTTGGGAGTCTTCAAACATCTCTTGTGGAAGGTCAGTTACTGGTTTCATTTGTGTTGACATTTTATATATATTGACATGCCACGAATTGCCACGGATATTTCAATCCTTGTTCCCAAAAAAGAGCCCGCCCGCCAAGGTCGGCAATGCCATATTCCGTATACGATAATAAAAACCGTTTAATATCTCAATCTTTTTTCTTTAAGAAGATCCGTCAGGCGGTTTGTCCCTCTCTGCCCAAGGACTATCCAAAACAAGCCCGAGTGTCCATTCTGGAATAATGAGCCCTATCGTTGTTCTTGAAAAAAAGTTGATATGATGTAAAATGAAATTATGATCACCATTACACCCACAATTGCAATTAGTGAAAATGAGATCAAACTGGACTTCATACGATCATCAGGTCCCGGTGGACAGAATGTGAATAAAGTTGCCACAGCGGTTCAGCTTCGCTTTGATGTGAAAAACTCTCCTTCTCTTTCCGATGATGTTCGCTCCCGTTTGGTTCGTCTTGCAGGCAGGAAAATCACGGAACACGGAATTCTCATTATCCAGGCCAGCCGGTTTCGAAAACAGGAACGTAACCGACAGGACGCAATTGATCGCCTGAAAAAATTAATCCGGAAAGCATCTGAGAAACCTAAAGTTCGCATTAAAACCAAACCGACCCGGGCTGCAAAAAAACGGATGCTGTCGGCAAAACAGCATCGAAGTAAAATAAAGCGGATGAGACGCTATGTTTCAATTCCCGAGGATTGACTCCGGAAGTTGGGTTCTGGTTCTTTTATCAGGTTTGGTTTAACACATTTTTGTTATTTCTTCGATCAATTTCTGACAAAAATGTAATTTACTATATGGGCGCGCCCCTTTAGATAGGTATATTGTACTGATATTTTAGATAGCTATGATTATTAATACTCTTGGCATTTATATTGCAGTTAAATCGTAACAATGCGCATAATAAAATCCGTTTAATTATCTCTTGACGGTCTCGTAAAAAGTCCAACTTCTGCGTTGTGCTGCACTTCGTAATCATTCAACGTACGAAAAGTACGCCTCATGATTACAAAATTTGCACGCCTTGAATTTGAACTTTTTACGAAACCGTCTAAATCGGACTTTT
>MAXL01000400.1 GCA_001751005.1 Desulfobacterales bacterium S5133MH16 | reverse complement strand
CCCAAGTTTAAACTGCCTGTATTTGATGAGGAAATCGGTCCATGGAGCCCTCTGGAGAAAAAGACACTTGTTATCATCGGGCTGACATTTGCCCTGTGGTTGACCAAGGGATTCCATGGGGTTCACTATTCGGTTACCGGAATGCTGGGTGTTGGTGCCCTGGTCCTTTTCGGCATTTTGAAATGGGAGGATATTAATGATAATCTGGAATGGGGAACCGCCCTCTTTATTTTCGGCGGCGGCATTTCCCTGGGTCTGGCCATGGGTTACTCGGGAGCGGCCACCTATTTTGCCAACCTGTTTTTCCCTCTGGTTCAAGGCGGAGGCTGGTTGCTGCTGTTTGCCGGCGTAGCTGTTTTCGGGGCTCTGGTTACCAATGCCATGGCCAACGTGGCTGCCGCTGCCCTGATCTTGCCCATCGTGATTCCAATGGCCCGGCTGGAGGGAGTAGATCCCACGGTTATTGCTCTGTGTCTTGGAATGGCCACCTCATTTGCCATGCTTTTAGTGATCGGTTGTCCACCCAACGCCATCTCATACAGCTATCGATATTTCAAGGCTGCTGATCTCACTAAAGTGGGACTTGTTGCCACGCCTATTTTATTGTTCGTTTTAATAATAGTGGCATCCATATGGTGGAAAATATTAGGGCTGGTATAATCGAATGAACTATTTCGTAACATTGATTTCTTCAAAAATCTGACGTATTATTATGTTTAGAGTTTATTTTGTAACCCGTAATTGTTGACCGGAAAAAACAAACATGAAAGATATACGCCTTCTTCTTGTTGACGACGAAGATGATTTTCGACAGACTCTCGCCAAACGCCTGGCAAAAAAGGGGATTCCTCCTGAGCAGGCCGAAAACGGAGAAAAAGCACTTTCCATTCTTGAAAAAAAAGAAATGGACGTTGTGGTGCTGGACGTTAAGATGCCCGGTATGGATGGAATTGAAGTCCTGCGCCATATCAAAAAAAAACATCCCAGGACGGAAGTTATCTTTTTAACCGGTCATGCCGCAACTCAGGATGGTGTTGACGGGATTAAGACAGGCGCTTTTGATTATCTCAGCAAACCCATAGAATTTGAACATCTGCTGAGCAAGATCAAACAGGCCTATGAAAAAGTCGAGCGGGAAGAAGAAAAGCTCCGGGAAGCCGAATTCCGGAATAAAATGGAACAGCAAATGGCAACCACTGAAAGATTGGCCTCCCTGGGAACACTGGCGGCAGGTGTGGCCCATGAGATTAATAACCCGTTGGCGATTATAAATGAATCGGCGGGCTGGCTGAAGCTGATTATAAACAAAGAAGAAATGGCCCAAATGCCCCGCAAGCAGGACTTTGAAATGGCCTTAAATAAAATAGAAAAGGGGGTTGACAGGGCCAGGAGAATTACCCATCAGCTTTTGGGGTTTGCCAAAAAAGACGATTCTGTCCTGGCTGAATTGAACCTTTCTGAACTGGCGGATGAAGCCATACAACTGGTAAACAGGGAAATGGCTAACAAGGAGATTGAAATTATCCGGGAAACAGCCCCTAACACAGGCACTATCTGGAGTGATCCCTACCAGTTAAGACAGGTGTTGATTAATCTTATAACCAATGCCATTCATGCCACCGAATCCGGGGGCAAAATCACCGTCATGCTTGAAGCGGTGAACGGAGAAATAAACCTCACGGTGCAGGACAACGGGCAGGGCATACCCAAAGAAAACCTGGATAAAATATTCGAGCCTTTTTTCAGCACCAAATCTCCGGGTGAAGGGACAGGTCTCGGGCTATCCGTTACGCGCGGCATCATTGAAAAGTTGTGCGGAACCATCCAGGTAAAAAGCCGGTTAGGTCACGGGACAAGCTTTTGTATCAGGCTGCCGAGATATTGTGAAATAAAAGAGGATCTGGACCAGGACGAACGCATCCCGTTTTTGGACAAAATAGCAAAACAGGGCGGTTCAACCCAATAAGCTTATAAAGGAGAAAAAAAGTCATGATCAAGATACCAACCAAGGTGCTGTTAGTCGATGATGAGAAAGATTTTATTGAAATGCTTTCCTTAAGGTTGAAAGAGGTGGGTGAAAAAATTACCGTTGCTTACAGCGGTCAGGAAGGGCTTGACGCATTGGGAAAAGCCGATATTGATGTGGTCATTCTGGATATTAAGATGCCGGGTATGGACGGCATCGAAACCTTAAGCGAAATAAAGAAGAAATATCCTCTGGTCGAAGTCATTATGCTTACCGGACACGGGAGTACGGAAACCGCTGTTCAAGGAATGAAATTAGGGGCTTTTGATTATCTCATGAAACCGGCGGATTTTAACGATCTTAATGCCAAGCTGGAAGGGGCCAGGAAGAGAAAAGACGAGCAGGAAGAAAGAATCAGAAAAGCCGAAGCAAAGCTTCTGGTAAGGAAAAGTGGTGGTATTTTCTAATTAGGTCCTTTTGTTGCTGGCCGGAATTAGGCGTTTATTCGTGAAGTTTGTGTTTTTTGTGGAAAGAAATTAATAGCAGTCCCGAAGAAAGCTTGGCATTTGTCATTTGGTTTCCTCTTGATACAAAGATGAATGGAGAAGATGAAAATGGAGAAAGAACCTGACGCCATATGTGTATTGGTTGTGGATGATGAACAGGCTATCCGGGACGGGTTTGAACGGATTCTCACCCGAAAAGGTTTTCGGGTCCTGACAGCATCCCGTGGAGATAAGGCTTTGGAAATACTGGAAAAAGAGAAGATTTCCATTGTGCTTCTTGATTTGAGAATGCCGGGCATGGACGGGATGGAAGTTTTAGAAAGAATTCGGAAACTGGATGAAGAGATTCTGGTAATAATAATCACCGGACACGGTTCGATTGCAACAGCCATCCAGGCCATGAAACAGGGAGCCTATGATTTTGTTTCAAAACCCTTTGATACGGATCAATTGCTCATCATAATTAATCGCGCCTGGGAAAAGATTCGTCTTACCCGGGAGGCTGAAAAGCTGGAGCAGGAAAGAAGAAGGACCCTTGCTGATCTGGACACGGAAAAGAGCCGCATCCATACCATTCTTGAGTACCTCCCCAACGGTGTAATAGTTACCAACACCGGGGGTCGGGTGGTTCTGATGAATCCGGCCTTCAGGAAGCTTCTTAATCTTGATCCCGGCATAAAAACAGGCAACCACATAGAGGACTATGTGCCTGATAAAGGCCTCTGTAATCTTGTAATGGAGATCTCTCAGGGAAAACATGTGGATTATGATGACATTCCCGACCATGAATTCGCCCTTTCAGACCAAAAATATCTCATGGCAAGGGGGCAACCGGTACTTGGGGAAAGGAAGGAATGCCTGGGATCAGTTGTCACTGTTGTGGACATCACGGACATAAAAGTTTTGGATCAGCTTAAATCAGAATTCGTGGCAAAGGTTTCGCACGAACTCAGATCTCCACTTTCAACCATCCACGAGCAGCTTGCTCTGGTAATAAAGGATGTCGTGGGCGGAGCATCAGAGCACGATCAGCATATACTTTCCCGTGCCAAAGAAAAAACCCAGGGGTTGATTGCACTTATCGGTGACCTGCTTGACCTTTCCCGTATCGAAGAAGGGATTATTTGCCATGAATCGAAACCGATCCGGCTTGTTGAGAGCCTGGAACTGATTGTAGATTTTCTTAAAAGCAGCGCAAAAAGAAAAAACCAGACACTTACCCTTGAACTTCCAAAAGAAGAGATTCCCGAACTTATAGCCGATCCTTTTGCCCTGGAAAGCATCTTCGGAAACCTTATCACAAATGCCATCAAATATACCCAGAACGACGGAAAAATCAAAGTTACAGTCGATATGGCCGGAATCAACATACGCGTAACCGTCACAGATAATGGATTCGGGATGGCAGATAAACATTTGGATAAGGTATTTGAAAGGTTTTTCAGGATCAAGGATGATAAAACCAGATATATTACAGGTACAGGACTTGGACTCCCCATAGTAAAGGAACTCGTGGATACCATG
>MAXL01000399.1 GCA_001751005.1 Desulfobacterales bacterium S5133MH16 | reverse complement strand
TAATGCCGGAAATTTAAAAGACGGCGTTGACACACAGCAGGTTGCCGAGATGATTTTCTCTGGCATTCTGGGCGCCAGTGACATGTATATTTCAGACAAATCAGGGACCACGTTGAATCGGAATATCCGTGCCCTGACTGAATATTTGGATATGATTATAAAATAAAAAGCGTGGTTACAGTGCATGTTGAGAATATAACTTTTAATATCTTTTGAATTTAACAAAAGTAAAACGATGGGTCTTAAATGGAAAGGAGGTAGAGGTATGGATTTTTTACTGTCCCAAAGAGAAGAGCTTCTGAGAAAGTCGGTCAGGGAGTTTGCCGAAAGTGAACTACCACCCAAAATTGAAACCATGGAAAAAACCGGTGAATTTCCGATAGAGCTGCTGGAATCCATGGCCAAATTGGGAATAACCGGAATCATTGCGCCGCCGGAATACGGAGGGGTCGGGCTCGGTTATCTGGCCAGAACCATTGCCCTGGAAGAGCTGGGCCGGGTGTGTGCGGCAATTCCCATGGGTATGCAGGTTCACCATATGGCCATTGCCGCGCTGAATGATTTCGGAACCGATGAACAGAAACAAAAATATATTCCGCCGTTGGCCAAAGGTGACACCATGGGTGTTGTGGCGGTTACCGAACCTTCGGGAGGATCCGATGTCTTGGGAATGCAGGCAACCGCGGAACTGAAAGGGGACAAATGGATTCTCAACGGCCGGAAATGTTTTATCACCAATTCGCACACGTCCGATTTCTGGATCGTCATCGCGAAAACGGCCGAAGGCGCCAAGGGCCTGTCTGCGTTTATTGTTGAAAAGGATCACCCCGGCGCCAAGACCGGTCGGGTTGAGCACAAAATCGGACTTCGAGGCGCCAACACCGGAGAACTGGTATTTGACAACTGCGAGATTCCCAAGGAAAATATTCTGGGGCAGGAAGGCGGCGGCCTGGCTGTCGCGTTAAAAACCGTCAGCGAGTCCGGACGAACCGGTATGGCGGCGACGGCACTGGGTATTGTCAATGCATGCCTCGAAGAAGCCGCGAGATTTGCCAGTGAAAGGGTGCTTTACGGAAAACCGATCAGTTCGCTTCAGGCCATCAGTTTTTATCTGGCGGAGATCTATACGGAACTCGATATCTGCCGGCTGCTGTGTTACCGGGCAAGCTGGATGAAAGACCAGAATATGCGCTGCGACACTGAAAATGCCATGGCCAAATCCTACACCTGCGATGCTGCTGTGCGGTGCGCCCGTAAAGCTGTTGAAATTCACGGTGCTTACGGCATTTTGCAGGAGTACAAGGTTCAGCGATTATTGAGGGATGCCATGGTGACGGTGTCCGCCGGCGGAACCGGAGAAATCGGCAAAGTCGTGTTGGCGAGAGCTGCACTGGCACCATACAGAAAGAAAAAATAGGTGAATGTTCCATGAAACGTATGATTGTCTGTGTAAAGCCGGTTCCGGACCCAAATGCATGGGACCGGCTCCAAATGGATCCCGTATCCAAGACCCTGATCCGGGAAGGAATTCCCAGCGTCATCAATCCGTTGGACAAACATGCCGTTGAAGCGGCTCTGGAGATGAAGGACCTTTTTGGTGCTGAAGTTATTCTGTTGTCCATGGCTCCCTTTGACGCGCAGCCTGTGTTGCGCGAAGTTCTGGGAATGGGGGCAGACCGGGCTTTTTTACTCTCGGATAAGGCCTTTGCCGGATCGGATACTCTGGCCACAGCCCGCATACTGGCCCAAGGCATTCGAAACATCGGAGAATTTGACCTGATCTTTTGTGGCAATTTTACGCTGGACGGCTCCACGGCTCAGGTCCCTTCCCAGGTCGCCGAATTTCTCGATATTCCCAATGTTATGCATGTTTGTGACATGAGTATCCTGAAAACCGAAAGCTTACTGCTGACACAGAAGATTGAGCAGGGAACGGTCAAGCTTGAAGCCGAGCCGCCGTTGCTTCTCTCCTTTACAAAAGAAGCCAATAAGCCGCGTTATATCTCTTTTATGGAGATACTGGCGGCTGAAAAACGGAAAATCAACATCTGGGACAACGCAATTTTGAATATCGACGAAACCCTCATCGGTTTAAAGGGTTCTCCGACCCAAATGGCGGATCTTTTGCTGCAGCCAAAACAACGAAAAGGCATACGCTTAACCGGAAATCCCGAAGAAATTGCCCGGAAGCTGGCCGATAAAATTCATCAACTGGGGATTATCTGAAAAAGGAATGAAACCATGAAAACGCAACACATTGGTGTATTTATCGAACAGCGAGGCGGTGTGCTTCACGACGTGGGTCTGGAACTTCTCGGAAAAGCGCGTGAGCTGGCAGAGGTTTCTAAAGGAACGGTCAGCGCTTTTCTTTTGGGACGGGATATTTCCGCACTTTCGGACGATCTGATCGCCCAGGGTGCGGATACAGTCCTGCTGGCCGACAGCCCTGTTCTGGAACCGTATCGACTACTTCCGTACACCTCCGTTCTGGCTCAAGCCTGTGAAACCTGTGATCCGGACATTCTGTTGTTCGGAGCGACCCGCATGGGGGTTGAACTGGCACCCCGCCTTGCGGCCCGGCTCAGAACAGGTCTTTCCGCTCATTGCATGGATTTGCGACTGGATACAGAAGGAAAACTCCTTCAGATGGTGCCGGGATGGGGTGGCGGGGTGGTGGCAACGATTCGGTGCCCCGACCACCGTCCCCAGATGGCCACTGTCATGCCGGGAGTCATGAAGAAACTCGTACCCACGGAGCGGTCCGGTGAATGCATTCATTTGTCTGTGAAAGAAGATCTTCACAGGTTCGGTCCCAAAGTTTTGGAGGTCCATATCGAGGAACCCAAAGAGATGCCGCTGGAGAAGGCGGATGTGGTGGTGGCCGGCGGCTGGGGAATCGGCAACCCGGAAGGCTGGGCCATTTTGGAAGATCTGGCCACCCTGTTATGTGGCGCCGTCGGCGCCACACGACCGCCGGTGGATGAAGGCTGGGTGTCGGAGAGCCGGATGATCGGACAAAGCGGTAAAACTGTGAGACCCCGCCTCTACATGGGTATCGGGATTTCAGGAATGTCCCACCACGTGGTCGGCATGGATGAATCCGACTGCATTGTGGCCGTCAATACAAATCCTGATGCAGCCATATTCGAAGTTTCGGATTTGGCCGTGGTGGGGGACTACAGGGAAATCCTTCCGCCGCTGCTGAAAGAAATTAGAACAAGACTCCCTGAAGGTCGCATAGATACGTGTGAACTGCCGCAATAACGGTTAAAAACCCATAGCTCCCTCCATCAAATTAAAAAAAACTTGATAAAAAAAATCGTGTAAGTTATAAGCGGCATCTTCGTTATCCTAAAATCAACTCATGGTTAACCAAACACGGTCGGATTGTATTCAATGTACCGGATGCATGCAGTCATATTCATTTTATTATTTTCCGGCAACGCAACTTTGATGGCGCAGGAAAATAATATTCAATACTACGAACTTGATCCGGTGGTGGTCACAGGAAGTCGTATTCCCTATCATCTTTCGGAGTCCCCTTGCTCGGTTTCGGTGATCACACGGGAAGAGATTGCAATTCTGCCGGCAGACAATATTTCAGATATCCTTAAATATGTAAGCGGTGTGGATGTTCGCCAACGTGGTGCTCATGGAGTTCAGGCCGATGTGGGAATCCGCGGAGGGTCGTATGAGCAGACACTGATCATGGTTGACGGTGTTAATATTAGTGATCCCCAAACCGGTCATCACAATATGGATCTTCCCGTTAACTTGAATGATATCGAACGTATTGAAATCGTTAAAGGACCGGCGGCAAGAATTTACGGCCCCAATGCAGTGGGAGGGGTCATTAATATCATAACGCGTGACGTGAATAGCAACTCCTTTGGAGGCCATGGTGCATATGGTGAATATGGCTATTATGATATAGGTGCGCAGGCGGCGTTGAGTTCGGACAAAGTATCCGGCCGGCTATCCGCAAACCAGCGGTATTCTTCGGGCTACCTTGAAGGCAAAGATACTGATTTTGATATAAAAACAATAAATTATAAGGGCATTTTAAAAAACGGATCTAACAAGTTCCGGCTGGGAATGGGGTTCACAGACAAAGATTTCGGTGCCTATAAATTTTACAGCGACACATTTCCGGATCAGCGGGAAAAGACTGAAACCTTTCTGCTGTACAGCAATGCTGAGATTAAAATGGCAGATGTGGAAGTAGTGCCCCGGATACACTGGCGGCATCATAAGGATGAATTTAAAATTAATATCAACGGGGTGTGGAACTTAAACGACCACCGGACGGATGTTTTTGGCGCACAGGTAAACACCCTTATAACATCCGGATTGGGAGTAACATCAATCGGCGGAGAAGCAGAACTTGAAGATATGGAAAGTTCCAGTCTGGGGGATCACAACCGGGGGCGACAGAGCATTTTTGTTGAACACCGGCTTTATCCTTCTGACAAACTGACCATTGGTATGGGCGCTTCTGCGGTTCACTACAGCTCCTGGGGCTGGGAGTGCTGGCCGGGTGCGGACATGAGCATTGAATTGACGGACGGATTAACCTGGTTTACCTCTTTTGAAAAATCTTTCCGGGTTCCAACCTATACGGAACTCTACTATTTTACTCCGGCAAATCAGGGCAATCCCGACCTTAAACCTGAAAAAGCCTGGACCGGCGAAACCGGGTTGCGGTGGCTCACCGACGGGGTCACTGCCGATTTCAGCCTGTTTTACCGTGATTCAGAAGATGTTATTGATTGGTCGCGACGGCCCGGAGAAACGGCCTGGCAAGCGAGAAACATTGCAACAGTCAGGACAAAAGGAGGGGAGGTGGGGGTTACGTTTTATCCGCAATCTTTTTTCAGTAATCAATGGCTTTCATCTTTAGGTATCGCCTATACTTACCTTGACTCTGACCGGGGTACACAGGGGATGGAATCAAAATATGCTTTGGATTATTTGCAGCATCAGGTCAACGGGTCCGTGGTGTTTGCATGGCTTTCCTCATTGAAACAAGTCATCAAAGCAAGGTATGGAAAACGCATGGTCGGTGATAACTATACGGTTGTCGATACCCGCCTGACATATACCCT
>MAXL01000398.1 GCA_001751005.1 Desulfobacterales bacterium S5133MH16 | reverse complement strand
ATCTTATTGTGCCACCGGTTTCAGAACTTCAAAGACTAGCCTCCAATATCGTTGATGATGGTCATCGTATTGCCCGTGAAAGAGGACGGAGCGTTATAGCCATTATAAAAGAACTCATTGGCGATATTAAAAAAGATAAGTGATCGTGATCACAATATATGAATAAAGGGGTCACAACGCTATTCTATTCAATGACTTCCCAAAAGATATTAAAGCAAATATTCTTATTTAATCTGATTTGAACCATCAACAGGCAGTTAACCATAGAAAATCCCTGTTAGTCGATAGCCAGTTTGCCGCCTTTTGCACGATTTTCTTTTTTTCCTTCACGAATATGAATGCTAACCGCTTCTGGCGGTACATTAAAATGTTTACAAACCGCATCGGTGATGTCCCTGACAAGACCTCTTTTTTGTTCGATCGTTCTTCCCTCATCGGCATGAACAGTAACTAATGGCATGTAAGTGTTCCTCCTGTAAGTAATAGTAAAATGTCGGCTAAAACCATGTGATGTGATAAGTAGGTGCTTTTTCAGGAGCTGACTTTAAGGAAATTCCCCTTGTGAGTCAAGGATAAAAGAACCACAATAAAGGGGTCAGTCGTTGACTCTTGAATCATTTTTTAATAGGCTGGCCCCGTGTCTAGGCCGTTAAGAATACAATACCCAGATGCATGGGATCATGTGAGGCATGCAGAAACTACGGAGTTTAAGGGTTGCAGTGTATAGATCAAGAAGGGGCATCTCAAATGAACCGGGGAATGTTGTGATGTATCTGCTGAAGACTCTTCGAGGCGACAATTTGGAGGAGATAGGCCGGGATTTCAATATCAGCCGATTTATTTCGGTCAGCAGTGTTGTAGAAAGAATGAGGAGTAAGATATCACAGAATCGACAATTGAGAAAACGGGTCGGGGAAATGAAAACTGCGATACGCATAAGCCAATCGTGGACTTGATTCCTTTTTTTTGTGCATACCTGGAGCAACGGCATCGGGCTGATGACCAACCTTCCTCTGGCCTGTGCGTTGAGCAAGTGCCCTTATTTAGAACTCCCATTCGAACCACCGGTGTGGACACCTGAAGCGTTCTGGTTAACAGTTTCAGGGGGGAAACAATTAATATAGAAGAAATCAATAAGTATCCGTTGGAGGCCATATGAAAGCACTGCGGTTCAGCGTAACTGTTCCGAAATTCATTGCTGCAAAAGGTCTTGCGTCAATTTTCGGTAGGCGTGTTTATTATCAGGGGGCGCTAAAAACCATTAAAATTGCTGATATTCCCGAACCAACGCTCCCGACGAAAGACTGGGTAAAAGTAAAAACAATTTACTGTGGTTTTTGTGGAAGCGATTTGAACCTGATCCAACTTCACGATTCGCCCACAGCATCGCCATTCACATCATTCCCATGCGTTATCGGCCATGAAATCGTTGGTGAAGTAATTGAAACCGGCTCAGAAGCGAATGAATTTAAATCCGGTGACATTGTGGCCATAAATCCAGTTCTGGCTTGTGAGGCGCGAGAAATTTCACCCCCATGTCCTACAAAAAAGGGTCAAATCTACGCTTGACTCTTGTGCGGAAAAGAAGACTGAGAAAAGAGATATCTAATAATTAGTTAAGTGAACCTGAATTCAACTCATAAGTGCAACACACTATGGTGGTGAAGGGATGAGTTTACTTCATTATGTGGTCGCCCGAGGAATCGGGCAGAGAGAAACTTTTAATGATGACCAGGATAGAATTCATTTTATGGATAGTGGTGTCAGACCGACACAATTGGCAAAATAGGAAAAAGAGGACATACGCAAACAAGTGAAAACTTGATAAGAGCATGAGGTGTGTTGGTTTCGAAATGACTTTTTTAAATGTGAAGCCGGGCAGGAGCAAAACAACATCAAATGCCTAACAAAGACACGGATTTTTGATATCCTCTGGTGGTCCTATTTAAAAGCAAAGAAGTTGAGTGAGAAGGAAGACATCAATTGGTCTGTAATAAAATGGAAAAGTTATTAAGGGGCAAGACCCCCGTGGCGGAAGTTCGGCAAGGGCAAAATGGTCCAGTCAATGGTGTTCGATTTCATGCAAGGAGGGCCAGGGGATGAATGAACTTGCGCCCAGAGAAGACAGGGGAGAGTTCCTGCTGTATCAGACCGAGGACGGCCGCACGCGCATCCAAGTTCATCTAGAAGACGAAACCGTGTGGTTGACTCATAAGTTGATGGCGGAGTTGTTCCAGAAGGATGTGCGAACCATCAATGAACATATCCAAAACATCTACAAAGAAGGTGAACTTTCGAAGGATTCAACTATCCGGAAATTCCGGATAGTTCAAACCGAAGGCAAACGGCAGGTTTTGCGTAAGGTGGATTTCTACAATCTCGATATGATAATTTCGGTCGGTTATCGGGTCAACAGCATCCGCGGCACGCAATTTCGCATCTGGGCCACCCAGCGCTTGCGGGAATACATTATCAAGGGATTTGCCCTGGATGATGAGCGTCTCAAGGAGGCCGGCGGCGGTAACTATTTCGACAAGCTGCTCGCCCGGACTTGCACCTTTATGGATTATGAGACATTTATGGGACATATGGGACATGAAGTTCATCAAGCTTGAAAAGGGGGGGGCATCGCATCTCCGGCGCGTGTCCGGAACGTCACAACGCCGCTACGTGCCCTGCCTGGTCGAGGAGGTATAGAAAATGGCAAAAGATAAAAGGCATTATGAAGACCTTAACCAAGTTGTTAAAGACCTGGTATTGAATGCCGGGGCCATTGACGTGGGCGTCGTCACGACCGAAACCCTGGAGGGCGGGCCGCCGTCGACCGATTTGTCCTACGTATTGGATGGCGCCAAGTCGGCCGTCGTTTTCGCCATGCCGCTGGACCAGGAAAAGATCGAGCGTTTCCTGAAGAAAGAGGACTTTCCCGGGCACTGCCTGGACAATGTACGCACCAACACCCTTGCCAGCGGCATCGCCCTGGAATTGGCCCGCTTTTTGGAAATGAAGGGTCAAGCCGCCGTTCCGGTCGAATCGAACTTATTCTACCGGAAAGACACGCCGCGGAGTATGCTTGACGAAAAACCGACGATTTCGCATCGCTACCTGGCCGTGCGCGCCGGCATCGGGCACTTCGGGCT
>MAXL01000397.1 GCA_001751005.1 Desulfobacterales bacterium S5133MH16 | reverse complement strand
CAGGGTATTGTGCTTGAGAACTTCGCCGATGCCATAAACAGGGAAATGGATATCTTTGATATGATCTGCCATGCCGCTTTTGACCAGCCGCCGTTAACCAGGACGGAACGGGCAAAAAATGTTAAAAAACGTGATTATTTCACCAAATATGGCAACAAGGCCCGCAAGGTCCTTGAATCTCTCCTGGATAAATATTCCGATGAAGGTATAGAAAATATTGAGGACATGAAAGTCTTACAACTGCAACCTTTGGATCAATACGGTTCTCCCCTGGAAATTATAAATTTTTTTGGCGGCAAGGCAAAATACCTGCAAGCCGTCAAAGAACTGGAACGTGAAATTTACAAGGCGGCATAAATGATTAACATCAGCGGCATTATAAAAAGCATCCGTAATATCATGCGCGAGGACACCGGCATTAACGGTGACGCCCAGCGTATCGAGCAATTGGGATGGATGCTGTTTTTAAAGATATTTTCCGACAAAGACAAAGAACTTGAGATTCTTCAGGACAACTATGTTTCACCAATCCCGGCTGAACTGCATTGGGATGCCTGGGCCGGTGATGACGAAGGCATGACCGGTGATGAACTGCTCAACTTTGTGGATAGGAAACTCTTTCCCGACTTAAGAAATCTAGATCTCTCCACCGGCAATAAAAGGGCCTTGATTGTTCATGAGGTGTTCGACCGCAACCATAATTATATGAAATCCGGCATCACCCTCCGGCAGGTCATCAATAAACTGAATGAAATTGACTTTAACCGCAGTGAAGACAAACATATCTTTGGAAATATTTACGAAATCATTCTCAAAGAGCTGCAAAGCGCCGGGAAAAGCGGCGAGTTCTACACGCCCAGGGCGGTGGTGCAGCTTCTTACCGATTTGACCGATCCCCGATCAGGTGAGAAGATACTCGATCCGGCCTGCGGCACCGGCGGTTTTTTGACCGCAGCCATTGAACACCTTAAGGCAAAAACCAAAACCGTTGAAGAACGGCAGAACCTGCAGCAGGATGTTATGGGCTGGGAATACAAACCACTGCCCTATCTGCTCGCCACCACTAATCTCATTTTACACGACATAGAACTTCCCAGTATTCGCTTTGATGATTCATTAAGCCGCCCGCTTATCGAGTACCGGCAAAGAGACAGAGTAGATGTAATCCTGACCAATCCACCCTTTGGCGGGGTGGTTTCCAATAATAATGAAAATAACTTCCCGCAAAATTACCGGACCAGGGAATCCGCCGATCTCTTCTTGATTTTGATGATTCATCTGCTCAAAGATGGCGGCCGGGCCGCCGTTGTCCTGCCGGACGGTTCACTCACCGGCGATGGCGTCAAAGAACGTATCCGCAGGAAGCTGCTGAAGGATTGCAACCTGCACACCATTGTCCGGCTGCCCAATTCCGTGTTCCAGCCCTATGCCAGTGTGGCCACCAATCTGCTCTTTTTCACCAAGGGGACACCGACAAAAAAGGTCTGGTACTACGAACATAAACTGCCGGAAGGCTACAAGGCCTATTCTAAAACCAAGCCGATTCAGTTGGTGGAATTTGACGGCTTGAAACAATGGTGGAACCAGCGTGAAGCCAATGAGCAGGCATGGCAGGTGGATATCAAAACCATCATTGAAAGCGGATATAACCTTGATATTAAAAACCCGCATCAGCCTGAAGAGGAAAAGCAATACAGCAGTGGAGAGTTGCTGGATTTGTTGCAGCAGTCTTTTGGCAAGAGCGATGAGTTGTTGGCGCAACTCAAACAGGAGTTGGGCAAATGAGTGACTTGATAACGGCTCAATTCAATAAAGTTTTAACCCAAATACAGCAGGCAAAACAAAAAGCATATCAACAGATTAATACTGCCCTGATTGAGCTATACTGGAATGTCGGTCAATATATTTCTGAACAGGTAAAAAATAACCAGTGGGGAAAAGGAATTGTTGCGGATCTGGCAGACTTCATTGCCCGGCAGGATACTGAAATCAAGGGTTTCTCTGCCCGAAACCTTTGGAGGATGAAACAATTTTACGAGACATATCAAGAACATCAAAAACTGTCCACACTGTGGACACAATTAAGCTGGAGCCACAACCGGCGGATAATGAGCCTGAAAACATCCGAAGAACGGGAATTTTACCTGCACCTCTGCAGTCAGAAAAATTACAGTGTGCGAGAGCTTGAGCGTCTCATCAATACATCCACCTTTGAAAGAACTGCACTGGCTGATCAAAAGCTGTCAACAACGGTGAAAACGCTCCCCCAAGCGGTAACAGGTGTTTTCAAAGACAGCTATGTATTCGAATTTTTAGACCTGCCCACCCCACATCAGGAGAAAGACCTGCAACAATCGCTGATCTCATCACTCAAAGATTTTATTCTTGAATTGGGCGTTGGATTCTCCTTTGTAGGGCAGGAATATCGATTGCAAGTGGGCAATGATGATTTTTTCATAGACTTGCTTTTCTTCCATCGTCAATTGCAATGCCTGGTTGCCTTTGAGCTGAAAATTACCAAATTCAAACCTGAACATATAGGGCAACTGGAATTTTATTTAGAAGCATTGGATCGTGATGTTAAACTTCCCCACGAAAATCCAAGTATTGGAGTTTTACTCTGCCGTGAAAAAAATGATGAGGTGGTGGAATATGCCCTGAGTCGTTCTTTAAGTCCTGCTGTAATTGCCGAGTATGAAACAAAGCTCATCCCCAAGGAGGTATTGAGGAAAAAACTCAATGAGTTTTATGAACATCTGGAGGCACAGGGAGATGAGTAAGTGGCGGAAGGTCAAGGTTGGGGATTTTTTTTTGAGAGAAAGGGACGATACAAACCTGATGATAGTGCTGTTAAGGGGTTGCGCAGAATTGAAAAAATAGATTTTTCCGGCAATTTCCATATTGGTGATAAATTTTCAAAAACCGGGATGATAATTATCAAGCCTGGCGATCTGGTCATTTCCGGTATAAATGTTTCTAAAGGTGCAATGGGAATCTATGCTGGAAATGACGATGTAACTGCTACTATTCATTATTCGACGTACACATTTGATGAGTCGCTGATTAATGTAGAATATTTTAAACGGTTTTTGAAAAGTTCAGAGTTTCTGCGGTTATTGAAAGAACAAGTTAAAGGCGGCATCAAAACTGAGATTAAGCCAAAGCATATTTTATCTTTAGAAATAAGTTTACCTGACAAAGAAGAACAAATAAATATAGCCAATCATTTTTCGCATTATGAAAATGAAATAGACGAGCTATCGGTTGAAATCACTCGCCGGCAAACCCTCCTGAAAAAGCTTCGTCAGTCAATCCTGCAGGAAGCGGTACAGGGCAAACTGACCAAAGAGTGGCGAGAAGAAAATTCCGAAGTTGAACTGGCCTCAAAATTTTTAGGACGGATCAGGGAAGAAAAAGAAAAACTGATAAAAGAGAAAAAAATCAGAAAACAGAAATCTCTACCACAAATCAAGGCCGATGAAATCCCATTTGATTTACCGGAGGGCTGGGCGTGGTGCCGGTTGGGGGAAATAACAAATTCTTACGAAGCAGGTAAAAGTTTTAAGTGTATAGATAAACGTGTTGCAGAGAATGAGTGGGGGGTAATTAAAACAAGTGCAATCACATCTGGTCGCTTCATGGAGCTTGAACATAAATTTTGTTTGAGTAATTCACCAGATGATATATCAAAAAAAATACAACTGAACGATTTAATTTTTTGTAGAGCAAGTGGTTCAAAGGGTTTGGCTGGAAAATGTGTATTAGTCGAAAAATGTAATAAAAACTTACTGCTTTCGGACAAGACTCCAAAGCTAATTACATCCCCGCGCGTGAATAAAAAGTTCATTTTTTTTCATAATGAATCAATGGTTTCATTAAATTATCAGT
>MAXL01000396.1 GCA_001751005.1 Desulfobacterales bacterium S5133MH16 | reverse complement strand
TGCCGGATATTTTGAAATCAATGCAATGGCCGGGGCGTCCTCCATCAACGCAACATTCTCCAGGATTTTCCATTCAAAACTGGAGATGAGAACAGAAGAGAGGGCATTTTTTCGTCGAACCAGTTCTACCACCTGTTTTTCTATGGCATCAGGTGGATGGTGAGCTTCATAGGCATTGGATTTGATTTCAATATTAAGCAAAGTGCAGCCGCGGACCAGATCCAATACTTCCTCCAATGCAGGTAGACGCTCACCGGCAAAACGAGGATGAAACCAGCTTCCAGCTTCCAGTTCTTTAAGCTCTTGAAGTGTGTAACTGTTGACTTGTCCATGCCCATCAGTAGTACGCTCCAGGGTCGCATCGTGAATGACCACCATCTTTCTATCCCTGGTCAGCATCACATCCAGTTCTATCATCCCAGCCCCAGCATCCAGCGCCGCCTTAAAAGAAGCAAGGGTATTTTCAGGATATTTCGCCCTGTACCCCCTGTGAGCAATTATCAGGGGTCGTTTGAAAGTTGTTAGTTTCACAGGTTTCAAAGTCATTGGCAGATATATTAAGAAAGAAAAGCGGGTATTTTGCTGTTATTTTAATTATTTCCCGATACGCTTCCCTCTTTTCTTATCAAAAAGATGTAAATGATCGGATGTAGCCGTGAGGGGCAAAACCTTTTTCTTATCAAAATGATACAGCGCAGGAAGACGAACCGTTAAGGAGGTCTTGCTTTCTCCTATATGTCCGTAAACCAATGTATCCGCCCCCAGGATCTCCAAATGATCCACGGTGAAATCCATCTTCCCCAGCCCATCATCGTTGAGTTTAAAATGCTCAGGTCTGATTCCCAATATGATATTTTTTTAAAGTGGCATGATACCCTGATAACTTCTTCTAACCACCGCATTGTAGACCATGTTCGTCAATGTAATAAGATCAAATACCGGTAGGTTTAGCGCCTTTTGGATAAGATGGGCAAAAGGGGGCATATCTGTACATTCAAAGACAATTGCGCCCACGTCCGGATTTTCTCGCACCAGGGACTTGGCGACAGAAGTTATCTCCTCTTCGAGCCTGGTGATGTCAAGTTCCTGCTTGTTCTGTTCCATGATCACTTCACAAAATTCCTTTTTACCATCCATTCCGGCGATACATATCGGTATATTGTTGGCTCCTACAGAACTCAGGTGTTTGGGGGTCAGACCGCTTTTGGTGGCCACCATAACGCCTACTTTCTGGTCGCTTCGCAGCATGTGGTACACGATCGGCACCTGGATGAGGCTCGAAATAAAGACGGGCACATCCACGGCGTTCGCTATTTCTTGCTGGAACACGGCCAGAAAGCCGCAGCTTCCGGTAATTGCGCGTACCCCTTCCTCGCGTACCAACTCTCGCGCCGCCTCGATGAAAGGTTCCAGCAGGGTTCGGTCCGGTTGTCCCATAAGCTCCGGTATCCTGGCATCTTTAATAATCTTATAGGTTACCGGAAAATCGAAGGTCGTGGCATTTTTGATGTGCCCCGGTATCTTGGCAAAATTAGAGTCGAGGCTTAATATCCCGATGGGGATGCCATAAATATTCGATCCGCCTTGCAAAATCATTATTTATCCCCTTGAGATAATAATTTTAAAATTATTAGAATTTCTTAAATATTCAATCGTCATTTGGAAATTTTCAATGGTTTGAAAACAGAGGTTCATGGCGAAAGCGGCAACTCTCCAACTGCCAAGTCGAGTTTGGTGCCCAGGCCTTTTTCTTTTGCCCGGGCCAAAATCACAGAGGCCATCGCGACATCATGAATGGCGATACCGAAGTTAAAATTAATGATACGCTCTTCTTTATGCTCGCGACCTGGCTTTTTCTGAATCACAATCTCCCCCAGCTCGGCATATAGATCAGGTAATGGCGCGTATATTTTATAGTCATGCTCTATAAATTGTTTGAACTGCACCCAGTCATCTACGATAAACTTATCGACATTGTGAAGTGTCCGGGATTCCCAGCCACCGCTGTGAACCGGTAAAACCAGCGCTCCCGCTTTAATCCATTTCTCCTTGAAGACCGGTTTCGCAAGCCTTCCGGTTGCGATAACCACTACATCAGCGGACTGTATAACTTCATCGGCGGACTGGGCAGCCGCCACTTTGAATGGAACAACCGCTGCCATAGATTTCACAAACCGATGTAAAACAGCCGGATTGTTGTCAAACACCCTGGCAACCTGAATCTTCGTTAATACCTCTTTTAAGGCGAGCAGGTTGTAGCGCCCCTGGACCCCGGCACCGACTAAGCCAATTACTTTAGCGTCCTGATTGGCCAGATATTTGGCCGCAACACCTGAGGCGGCTGCGGTTCGCAGGGCCGTGATGTAGGCACAGTCCATCACCGCTATCGGTTGACCCGTATTCACATCGTTGAGCACAATCAGGCCCATGATGAGCGGCAATCCATGCTGCAGGTTGTTAGGATAGCCGCTCACCCACTTGACCCCCGCCTCACCTTTGCGGGGTAAATATCCAGGCATCGCGTGGATAAAGGCATCGTCTCGCGGATGGACGCCCGGTTTCGGAGGATTCTCAAACTGCTTTGATCCGTGCTCTTTAAAGACCTCTTCAACAATGTCAACCGCTTCCTTCAATGTAAATCCGGCGTCGATTACTTCCTGCTGTGATAGATAAAGGAATTCGACTGGGGTCATATTGTTGTCTCCTCCACTTTGATACTATCCGTTTAAATTCACGGCCTCCACACCTTACGCTTTCCCTCAAACGAAACATACAGACACGAATAAGTTTCTAACCTGGACTCCTAATGAATTACCCCGCCACAAATGGACGGGGTATTATAAGACTTGGCGAACGTGGTTGAGAAAACGCGCTGCTACTTAGAGTAGCCAATTATTAAAGAAAGTTACCAACAAAGAAATATTCAGTTCACAACACGTTTTCCACTCTCCTTATCAAAGATATGCATGTTTTTAGAGGAGACAACAAGAGGTAAGGTGGTGCTTCTTTCAAAATGGTACACAGCGGGAAGACGGACCGTCAAACGGGTTTTATCTTCTCCAAAATGTCCGTAAACCAGCGTATCGGCCCCAAGGATCTCCACATGATCTACATTTAAATGCATCATACCGGCTCGTTCCCCGGCAAGGTCGCAATGCTCGGGCCGAATTCCCAGGATGACCTCCTGTCCTCC
>MAXL01000395.1 GCA_001751005.1 Desulfobacterales bacterium S5133MH16 | reverse complement strand
TGGGTTAACGGTGTTGCGCTGTTAATCATCATATATTTTATGGTGGCCAACGGGTGGCGAGCTATTACCTGGACATTTTTAACCCAGGCGCCAAAGGATTCCATGACAAAGGGGGGGATCCTGCCGTGTATTGTGGGCACATTGGGTCTCAGTCTGGGTGCTATCATCGTCGCTTTTCCCATCGGCATTGCCTCGGCAATCTATTTGAACGAGTATGCCCGTCCCGGCCGAATACTGAGATTAATTCGTCTGGGTATCAACAATTTGGCAGGCGTTCCATCTGTGATTTTTGGTCTGTTCGGCCTGGCTTTTTTTTGTATTTACTTAAAAATGGGAGTGAGTCTGCTGGCCGGTGCTCTCACGCTAGGGGCCATGACCCTGCCCGTGATTATCGGCGCTTCAGAGGAAGCGCTCAAGGCCGTACCGGATACATATCGTGAAGCTTCTCTGGGTCTCGGAGCCACCAAGTTGCAGACGATCTTCCGCGTGGTCTTGCCAACGGCTCTGCCGGGAATACTGACCGGTGGTATTCTGGGTATCAGCCGGGCAGCCGGAGAAACCGCACCGATTATGTTTACCGCCGCGGTATTTTTTTCACCGCGCATGCCATCCTCGGTATTTGACGAAATCATGGCATTGCCCTATCACATCTATGTTCTAGCCACGGCCGGCACTGAGATTGAAGCCACCCGTCCGCTTCAATACGGCACAGCGCTGGTGCTGATTGCCCTCGTCCTGGGTTTAAACCTGGTCGCCATTTTGTGGAGAGCGCGACTGAGAAAGCGGATGCAATAATAAGGAATCGTAAATGGGAAAACCATTTAAAATGACTTCAAAGCATTTGAGTTTTTATTACGGCGATTTTGAAGCCTTACATGACATTTCACTTGAATTTTCTGAAAACAAGGTTACGGCCTTGATCGGGCCCTCCGGTTGCGGTAAGAGTACTTATTTAAGATGTATGAATCGGATGAACGATCTTATCGCATACAGCCGGGTGGAAGGAGAACTACTTCTCGACGGTGAAGATATCTACGCACCTTCGGTAGATGTAGTTACGCTCCGCAGCCGGGTCGGCATGGTTTTTCAAAAGCCGAATCCTTTTCCTAAAAGTATTTTTGAAAATATCGCCTATGGTCTAAAGGTAAATGGTGTTAAAGATAAAAGTAAAATTGCCAGTAGGGTGGAAGAAAGTCTTATACGGGCTGCACTCTGGGGTGAGGTGAAAGACAGGCTGCACGACTCGGCATTAGGCTTATCAGGGGGGCAGCAGCAGCGCCTCTGCATCGCCAGGGCTCTGGCCGTTGAACCTGAAGTCCTTTTGATGGATGAGCCTTGCTCGGCCCTGGACCCCATCGCCACCCAAAAAATTGAGGAGCTTATTCATCAGTTAAAAATAACCTATACCATTATCATCGTTACACATAACATGCAGCAGGCGGCCAGGGTCTCTGATATCACTGCCTTTTTTTATATTGGAAAGCTTATAGAGGTGAATGATACCGATACGCTATTTACACGTCCGGAACTCAAGCAGACGGAAGACTATATTACCGGTCGTTTTGGTTAAACGTCGAGGTGAATTTTATGACCAAACATTTTCATAGAGAACTGGAAAAGTTAAAAAAGAGAATCCTTACTCTGGGAGCCATGGTGGAGGAACGGGTCTTTATGGCGATAAAAGCCATTGAAAATAATGATTCAGGGCTTGCCGACAAAATCATAAAGTCTGACTATGAAATTGATGAAATGGAAGTAGATGTTGAAGAAGAGTGTTTAAAAATTCTGGCGCTGTATCAACCGGTTGCAGTGGATCTTCGGTTTATCACGGCAGTGATCAAGATTAATAATGACCTTGAAAGAATCGCTGATGAAGCCGTGAACATCGCCCGGGGGGTTAAATATATCGCAAAGGGTGAAAAACTGCATTTCGATTTTGACTTTTATTTAATGGCGAATAAGACCGAAGCCATGCTCAAAAAAAGTTTGGATGCCCTGGTGAATTTGGATGTGGATCTCGCTTTCAAGGTATGCCTTCTGGATGATGAAGTTGATCAATTCAACGGGGAGGCCCACCGTAAAGTGAAAGATGTCATTAAAGATAACCCGGAACATGTGGAATATTTTATCAATCTGCTTTTGATCTCCCGTCACTTGGAACGTATTGCCGACCATGCAACAAATATTGCCGAAGAAGTCATTTACCTGATAGAGGGCGAAATTGTCCGGCACGGAGATTTTTAGAATTGTTCATAAAAAAGGATATTATCCAATAACAGTTAAATTATGTTCTCATATAAAACCCGAGATCTTTATCGTTTCCTTTCGGTCCACTGTACATGACACCGACCGTGCGATTCCTGACCCATATTACCCTGACCATCTTGCGGATTTCTGATCCCAATGGATTGTCTATCTTAAATTTTACTTCCAACATATCATCTATGGAAATTTAATGTGGGTTCAGACTTTCAAACTGAATTCCACTCAGTGAAAGGTCTCTGATGATCACCTCTCCTTTTTCTCCTTTTCCCTGAATAATGTATTCACCGGGTAGTCCCACTTTTTTTCGGTAATGCTTTCGAAATTCGAGGGTAAACCCAAAAACTTCGCCACACCTGCATTTGGCTTTCAGTCTCCGATGCGTATTTTTGAACTTCGTGGTGTCGAAAATTTTTACAAAGCCACATTTGGGACAGATGACCGTTGTTTGATTGGTTTTTTTTACATAAACTGTTTTCATGAACTTGTCCTCTTTTACACTTGTATGGATCTGAATTTATCATTCCGGTTGAAGCAGGATTCATTGGCAATGTATCCGTGATGAAACCCGGCGGTGTTCCTACACTTCAAAAATCTCTCACCCGAATGCTTTCTTCTATCTGTTATCGTCGCTCAAAACCTTTCTTATTTTTTGTGACAGGGTTCTCATGTTAAAAGGTTTCTGAATAAAACCATTACAACCTCGGTCCAATATCTCACTTGCCTGGCCACTTAGACTGTAACCACTTGAAAGAAGTACTTTCACTCCGGAATCAATTTTCTTTATGGTGTCATACGTCTCGCCGCCACCTATATGAGGCATAATCATATCCAGGATAACTAAATCTATTTTATCTTTTTTCTCTTTATAAACTTCAATCGCCTCGTAGCCGTTCATGGCTTCGAATACGGTGTAGCCAAGTTTATTTAGCAACTCAACACTCACATCAATGACCATTTCTTCATCGTCTACTAGAAGGATGGTTTCGTTTCCCGCTAAAATCCGTTCAGAAATCTCCATAGTTTGATGGATCGGTTCATCTGACGCAGGCAGATAAATGCTGAAATTGGTTCCCTGCTCTTTCTTGGAATCAACGTCAATATATCCGCCATGTCCTTTGATAATTCCATATACAGATGCCAAACCAAGCCCTGTGCCCCTGCCCATCTCCTTGGTTGTAAAAAACGGCTCAAAAATGCGCTCGGCGGTTTTTTCATCCATACCCGTACCATTATCGATTATATTCAATAAAATATATTGGCCGGGCTTGGGATTATAGGGCTTATTCTTCATTTCTTTGTGGGTAAGATTCATGGTCTTTAAAAAAAGATCTCCACCATAAGGCATGGCATCAGCAGCATTGATATAAAGATTGATCAGAACCTGCTCGATCTGAGATTCGTCCACTTTTATGGAAAAGAGGTCTTCGGAAAGCTTCCTGTGAATCGTGATATCCTTTCTTGTCCTGCCAAAAGTCACAGAGGACCCTTGTACAACTTGGTTTAGATTTATCGGTCTGACCTCATACCTCCCTTTCCTTGCGAATCCAAGGAGTTGATCGGTCAGTTTGGATCCACTTTCAATAAGTTTTTCAATATTTTTCAACTTTTCACAATATGGATGCGTGTCGTCGATCTCATATAAAAGCAGAGAAATATTCCCCAGCATACCCATCATCAAATTGTTAAAGTCATGGGCAATGCCTCCCGCCAGCGTTCCAATGGTCTCCATCTTTTCAATAAATTTCAGCTGAAATTCAAGTTTTTTCTTTTCTGAAATATCTCGAAGAATAAAAAGTTTACCAGCAGGCTGGCCGTCATGGTCGTTATAACGTGAAGCACTTAAGCTGACATCTATTAAATGTCCGTCTCTGGTGTAACGGGTGGTTTCAAAACCGTGGCAGGGTGTCCCTTTTTCCACAAGATCCCTGATCACGACCCGGGTGGATTCCCGCTCAGATTCCGGGAGAAAAGGGATCTCTTTTCCTTCCACGTCCTCCAAGGTCCAACCGAATATTCGGGAGAACGCAGGGCTTATATACCTGACGCTTCCTTCCATGTCATAGATAACTATGGCATCAGCAGATGAATGCAGAAGAGAACGATACACTTCTTCTGATCTTTTTGATTCCGCATAAAGCTTCCTGTACTCTTTTTCGCTTTCCATTAAGGCTTTTTCCATCCGCTTGCGTTCAGCTATTTCTTTTTGAAGGTCCCTATTGGCTGATGAAAGGATCGTTGCCTCCATTTTTTCTGAAAAATACACCGAACAAAGGGCTAAAAACCCGATAAAGAAAAATATAAGATGAAGATACTCTGGATAGTCCGCGTGTTTAGCATTTATTCTGTTTATGCTTGCAATCGTCTCCCACTCTATAAAAGCTCCCGAAACAAAAAACATTACCGCCAAAGTAAAAAGATATATATTCGCAAATCTTATCTTTCTCATCCACTCCACCTTTAATTGTTTTCTTTTCATAACCATATTGAATATCCGATGAAGATTATTTGTAAGCGGCCAGTATCCATGCCATAACGTTGTTAGAAAACCAATCATCAGTGTTATGGGGTTTTGGATTGGATTAGCGGTGGACATGAAGGGCTGAATTTGTCCCGGACTTTTTAATGTTTTTTGACGTGCCAACATTTGTTTTCCTTTCCTAAGATGTATTATTTTTGTTCAGCGAGGCTGTCAGCCTGCACAAATATCCGCTGATTTTTCTGATTGACCTCGATTAGGTGAACCAGTATATGGATCAGCTGTTTGACCGAGAATGGTTTCGGGATAAATGCATGGACTCCGACCCGCGATAATTCAGAACTCAGCTTCTTGTCGCCATAAGCCGAAATAAGTACTTTTAAAGTATGCGACGGACGGTTGCCCACTAACTTGAAAAATTCCAGGCCGTTCATATCCGGAAGCCTGAAATCACAAATGATGATGTCAAAACGTTCCTCTTTGAGGGCTTGGAGCCCTTGTTCGGCATTTTTACAAACCCGCAAACAACAATCCTTGTTTTTAAAGGCCATGCTCAAAGCGTTTCGGATCATGGCATCATCCTCAACGAGCACGGTTTTAACGTCTTTTAATTTGGTGAAGGATTTCATATTGTCCCGTTCATTTTTTTTGTTGTTAATAGTAAAGGTTTTCATCCACGTAACGGGCAAGAATTTCGCTCGTGTTTTTTGGGGGTCGAACAGACAAGTAATTGTCGATTATGGCGTGGGCGATTTCATGGGCCAATATACCTTCATGCACATCGCCAACATTGATGTATATGGTGTTCTGCTCAAAAATATACCATGCTCGAAAACGACAATTTTTACCATTTATTCTATTTCTAACTTCATAAAAACTTTTTTTTGGATAAAGATTAATAATGATCTTATCCCTCCGTCCGTACATTCCGAGAATCTGTTCCACTTTGTCGAATAAAACATCTACTTTTTGCTTAATGGAATCGACGGGGTCTTTTGCTGATATAAATGAAAAGAAATTTTTTACTCCCCATTTGTGCGGTGTATAGTCGATACTGTTATCAAACTTTTCGATATCCTTCAGTGTTTTGTACTGTATAAAGGTATGCTGGGATTCAATGCGTTGCCACGGTTCCATTCTTGACGTTTCTTTCCACACCGCCTGGCCTGAAGGGGATTTGGCCTTGAGCCCTTCATAATGATATCCGTGTACGGTTCCCTGCTCCCACTCAAAATTTGCTGCCCCTCCGGATGTTCTGCATGCGCAGAGAGAAAGTGTAAATGAGACAATCAACAGAAGAAACATTGTTCTTTTCAGAATGCTAAAATTCAACGCTATGATTTTCCTTTGATTTAGCGCGCCATATTTTTTGCGCACTGCACCGAATTTATATCGTTATTTTAAAACGTTAAATGGTCTGATGGATTTTAGTGCATAATTGATGCCATCGGTGTCGATTGCAAATAAATATAATAATTCTGAAATGTTAGGAGATTTTAATTGGGGAAGTGAGAATTGCCGGGACACCGATTTGTGGAATTTAACCCAAACGAATTGTGGAAAATTACACAACATTGGCAGGTAGAAGCCCGGCTTAGGGGAATCCTCAGGAATGTTTTATCGTCGAGCAAAGAGAAAACGATCTCGTTGGGGTTAACCCTCTGGGTCGGTTATTGACACTATGAGATAACTTCTTGGAAAATAGACAGATTACAACAAACGAGCGACACGTTCTTACTGGCCGATGACGGTTGCTAATTTCTTTCTGCGGTAGCGGAAACGGTCACGGCTCAAATGCAGCAGTTTTGCGGCCTTGCATTCATTGCCGCTGGTCATTTTGAGGGCTTGATCAAAATAGTATTTTTCAATGGAGTTTATAACCGAGGGAAAATCGGCTCCCGAAGGGGCAAGGGGAGGGACCTTGGTTCCATTTTCAAATTTTATGAAATCTTCATGTTGCCGAAGCGTCTCCAGTTCCAGGTTTTGCAGCATAAGTTCCGGCCCTTCTTCCAAGAGGACGCCTTTTTCGATAACATTTTTCAATTCGCGAACATTGCCCTTCCATTCAAATGCTTTTAAGATCGATTCAGCTTGGAGCGCAATGCCGGTAAAATTTTTGTTAAGCTTTTGACTGAATTCCACCAAAAAGTGTTTTGCAATCGGAAGGATATCATCACGGCGCTGATTTAAACATGGAACCACGATTTTGACAACCGAGATACGGTGATAAAGATCGGGTCTGAAGCGTTCCTCTTGGATCATTTGGAGCAAATCTTTGTTGGTTGCGGATACGACTCTGGTACGGATTTTTTGTTTCCGGGTCCCGCCCACTTTGTAAAACTCGCCGTCTTCCAAGAATCGCAAGAGCTTTGCCTGAGCCTCCAGGCTCATATCCCCGATTTCATCAAGAAATAGCGTTCCCTTGTTCGCCGCTTCAACCAAACCTGCTTTACCACCAGGGTTTGCTCCGCTGAAGGCCCCTTTTTCATAACCGAAAAGCTCACTTTCAATCAATTCTTTAGGTATTGAAGCGCAATTGACCGTGATCATGGGGCCCTTGAAATGAGGACTACGGTAATGGATGGCCCTGGCAATCAATTCCTTGCCCGTTCCGGTTTCACCCTGAATTAGAATGGGGGTATCCGTGCTTTGGGCCGCTTTTTTGACGATGTCCATGACATCCTGGATGGCATTGCTCTCACCGATAAAGCACGGCAGATTCTCCTTGAGGCACTTTTCATGGAGGGCCTGAATCTCTTTCCGCATGGACACCGCGTCGAGGGTGTTTCGAACGGTGACCAACAGAGCATCCATCTGCACCGGTTTAACCACATAATCGTGTGCGCCGAGTTTCATGGCAGCAACAACCGTGCTGACATCCTCAAATGCTGTTATCATGATAACGATCGTGTCTGGATGACGTTGCTTTATCTTTTTAAGCGCTTGTATCCCGCTCATGCCGGGCAGACCGACATCAAGGAGCACCATATCCGGTGGATTGCTTGACATGAAATCGATAGCAGCCTCGGCAGAGAAGAACGCTTCGACACAGTAGTATTTCCTGAGCACCCCGGAGATTCCTTCTCTGACCATTTGTTCATCGTCAACAACGAAGATGGTGAAAGATATCATGTTGAATGCCTCCTTTTTTCTATCGGAAGTTCGACGCTTAAAGTGGCACCTCCCCATTTGCTCCTCAGAATTTCAATGGTCCCATTGTGATCTGCAACGATTCTTCGGGCAATACTCAACCCAATCCCGGACCCATCATTGTGGGTCGTAAAAAAAGGATCGAAGACTTTGTCTGTGAGTTCTTTGGGAATGCCCGGCCCCGAGTCGGAAACTTGAATAAAAAGGCGTTTATCTTTGCAATATGAATCGATCTGGATCCTTTTGGCTTTTTGGTTTTTTCCCATTGCCTTAGTCGCGTTGTTGATCAGATTTAAGAGGACCTGTTCGATCAGATGAGCATCGCCATAGCATTTCGGCAAGTCTGATTCCAGTGACTTTTCAATCTCGATATCGTCTTTTCGAAGGGTGGCCGCTGAAAGACTCACGGTATCTTCAATACATTTGTTAAGGTCAATCAGAACCATTTTAGGGGAGTTGGGTCTGGAAAAATCGAGGACTCTTTTAACAACGGCCTCGATTTTGTCCGATGCAATCTGAAATTGGCTGACAATCTGTTTGACCGTTTCAATCTGGTCACCCTCGATAATCTTTGAATTACATAAATCTTCAAGCGTATATAAATAAGAATTGATTCCGGTCAGAGGATTTCGTATCTCATGGGCGATACCGGCCGCAACGTGTCCCAGGGAACTCATCTTTTGTTTGACGGTCAATAGATGTTCCATTTCCTTGATTCGAGTGATGTCCATCATTTGGAGCAGGATCGTATTTTCGTCCTGATGGTTAATCGGACTAATGCGGCACTGTACCCAACATGGCGTAACCTTACGTCCTTTTACCCCTGGCGGATAAAATTTGAAGTCCGCCTCCGCTGTGTGGCGCCTTCCAGAAGTGATTTGCAGATACATATCTTTGCACTTCTCAACATCGTCCGGATGGAGGTGGTCAAAAAAATCGTTTTCAAAACTTTCAGGTAAAGATCCCAATAATTTTTTCAGGATAGAATTTTGGTATACGATACGATTCTGCCGGATGATGCAAATACCAACCAGTGAATCTTCCATTAGATTGTGGAAGCGGCGTTCGCTTTCTTCCAGCGCTCCGTTCATCTGCTTATCCTTCTTCATTCAAAGCGCCCCCACCGACCGCTTGCGGACGCTTACCCAAACTGTTTTCTAAAAAAGATATGGGTCTTCTTTTAGGATTTCATGTGCGCAAGTTGGCAATAAATTTGTATAATTATATAATAATTGCAAGACAAGTAAATAGTGTATTATAGGGTGTATAATGGTTGTTAAATTTAACCATTATGCAGGGATAATAGGTGGGTTCTCAGATTCGATTTTTTGTCTTTCAAATTGAGTTTCTTTCTCATACTTTTCCTGTGGCCGGAGACCGTTTCAGGGGAAGAGTTTAATAGATCAGCGATCTCTTTTGTGCGAAAGCCCTGTTTTACAAAGTCCGCCACTTGAAGCTCGGTAGGCGTAAAATTCAGATACTTGTAGGACAGCTTGTGTGCAAATGGTGAAAGAATATCTTCTGTGTTTGACTGAATGATTTCTACAAAAATCTCCTGTCTATCATTAAGCGTTGTCTTTTTTAGTTTTACAATATACGGCATAATTAAATTTTTAATATTCATCAGTACTTTCTCTTCAAGATCCTTCTTGTCTCCATCTCTTTTTTCCAGTAAAATCTTTAAAGCCGAGTTCAATTCCTCAAGACGCAGGTTTTTTCTTTCCAATTCTATTTCTCTTTCTTTGAGTGCCTTCTCAACCTTTTTCTCGTTGGTAACATCCCGTCCGCATCCCACTGTTCCAATCATTTCTCTATTTTCATTGAGAAACGGCGCCTTATGGACATCCAACACAAGATATTTATTCCTGACAAATCCCTCCTTGAGTATACGGCAGGCAACTTTCCTTTCTTGGATAATGGCGTCGGAATTAACACAAATTTCGCCAAAGATGTGTTCATATCCGGCATTCCGTTCCTGTTCGGCAATGATCATATCTGTCATGCCAATGGCCCTATCCGGACAATCACACATTATCAGTGTGTCGCACATGGCTTGGTTGACGAACATATATCTGCCATCCATATCTTTCGCCCATATCATATCCGGCATATTATCTGTCATGAGCCGCATTAGCTTGTACAGACGATGGTATTTCTCTTCACTCTTTCTGAGCGCCTCCTCTGCCTGCTTGCGATCGGTGATGTCCAATGCAATTCCCCTTACCCCGGATGGTTCACCGTCTTTTATAATGGGGGAGCTGTATATCAAAGCGGGAACCTTCCTGCCGTCCTTTGTTAAACAAGTGTATTCATGATCCTCAAACTCTATCCCTCGAAGCGTCTTGCCGAAGTTCGCAACAATTCTTTCTCTATCTTCGGGAGCAATGACGTCTGTTACGAACACTCCTTCTTCAAGGTCTTTCGGGGTATAGCCCAAATTCTCATAACCTGCCCGGTTGGTGTATGTGAAGTTTCCCTCAAAATCCGTTTCCCAGACTGGCTGAGGTAGCAAATTGGCAAGGTCTTTGAATCGTTCCTCGCTCTCACGCAGTGCCTTCTCGGCTTGCTTGCGGTCGCTGATGTCATGAATTATCGAATATAGAAGATTCTGGCCATGTAATTTAATAGGGCCGCTGTATACTTCAACATCACGGATTTCGCCGTTCGCCAGAAGGTGCTGAAAATAAAATACTCGGCGCTGTTCCGTCTTCGCTTTTACCATTTCCTGAAACACTTGTTCGTCTGAAAGCGTATTGATATCTGTAATCTTTTTGCCGGTAAGCGCTTCAAAGCTCCAGCCATAGAAGGAGACAGCTGCCGGGTTGACATCGACGATATTCGCACTCTCCGGATCTATGAGGAGCATCACGGAGTGGTTGTTCTTGAAAAGGCTCCGGTACCGTTCTTCACTCTCTCTAAGTGCCTTTTCAGCTTTTTTGCGATCGGTGATATCCATAATCATTCCGGAGATGGTATCTCCTTCAAGAACCGCACTTAAAAGTATACTTTTTGTTTCACCGGATTTTGT
>MAXL01000394.1 GCA_001751005.1 Desulfobacterales bacterium S5133MH16 | reverse complement strand
GTTGTTATATGCTATCGATGAGATATGCCACGAAAAGCACGCATAGATGCACCTGGAGCGCTTCAGCACATCATCATACGCGGGATTGAGCGCAAGCCCATTTTTAATGATACTCAAGACTATCAAAACTTTATTGAGCGCCTAGAAAACATTTTAACCGACACCTCAACGCCCTGCTATGCCTGGGCGCAAATGACCAACCATGTTCACTTGCTTTTAAGGACCGGACATGCGTCCCTATCAACGGTAATGCGACGTCTATTGACCGGTTATGCTCAACAGTTCAATCGCCGTCATAAACGTCACGGCCATTTGTTTCAGAATCGATACAAATCTATTTTATGCGAAGAAGATCTTTATTTGCTCGAGTTGGTTCGATACATTCATCTAAATCCAATTCGAGCCGGCATTGTAAAAGATATAAAGAAGTTGAACTCATATCCTCGATGCGGTCACTCGGTCTTAATGGGCAAAATCAAACATCCGTGGCAGCATACAGATTATGTGCTCAGGTTATTTGGCAAAACCGTTAGGACTGCCCGAAGGTCATATTCCGGTTTTGTATCCAAGGGGATTTCCCTGGGCCAAAGGCCCGATCTTGTGGGCGGCGGTTTGGTTCGATCTTCCGGCGGCTGGTCAGCCCTAAAGGCCATTCGTTCAACCGGTTTAAGGATTGTTAGTGATGAACGAATTTTGGGTAGCAGTGATTTTGTCGATTCAGTATTAAAACAAGCCAACGAGGAATATGAAAAGAAAACGTTTGCCATGGCAAGAGGTTTGAATCTTGACAAACTCATCGCTGCAGTTGCGGATCATTTCGAAATCGATCCAAGTCTTTTAGCAAGTTCAAGTAGGCAAAGAACCGTTGCGCGTGCGCGGTCGATTATTTGTGCTATGGCAGTGGACAAATTGATGATCAGCGGTGCAAATGTTGCAAGCATGCTAAGTTTATCCCCTTCTGCGGTCAGCAAATTGGCAAGCAGGGGCCGTAAGGACAGTCGTAGAGAAAAGATCGAAAATGATATTTTTGATTTGAACAGCTAAGGAAATCAGGGAAAGCAACCGGAATATAGCAGAAGGCAAAATCGATCATATGTCAATCTTTCACCAACGTCCCCTAAATCTATCATCCTTTAAAATTTTTCTGTTTATTTCATACTAATATTACCACAAAATAGTGTATAATCTGTCAAAGAATGGCACATTTTACGACCAAAATTGTCAAATTCTTTGGTATGTGGAATTATCGGAATTAAGCTAACTTGTTGAATTTATTCATTGTTATATTATATTAAATGGCCATTTTAACTTTTGTACGATTTTTGCATAACATAATCGGAACAGTAAAAAAACACCTGAATATAAACTCCATTTAAGGCAGCTAAAAATTTTCCAAATTCTCCAAGTGTAATACAAAAGGATGTTGTTAAATTAGGTGAATTTTAAGCAAAAAGGTTTTTAATGAAAAATGAAAAATATAAAGGCCCAGAGAGAAGAAAGAGTGTAAGGGTAACGTATACACCTGATAAAAGGCCTGTATTAAAAGTTGGAGGAAATGAGTTTGAAGTCGCAGATATTTCTGAAATGGGGCTTAGATTTTTTAATGATAGAAAAATAGAGTTTCGACGCAGGGTCCGTGGAACAGTAAAATTGTTGTGTGGTGAATCCATAGATGTTGAAGGAATGATTGTGAGGAAAAAACGAGTTGATATTTATATGAATGTTAACATTCCTATATTGAAGAATATTTTAATGAGAGAACAACAACAAATTGATCATAATCACGATTAAAGCCTGCAATATTAAGGAGTAGACTTGACATTTAAAGAAAGAAGAAAACATCCGAGATTTAAAACAAACGACCCCATATCTTATGTTTGTATAGATAATAATGGCAACCGAATAAGGGAGGGAAAAGGAAAGGCCATAAACGTAAGTAAAGGGGGAATCCTTATAGAAACTCGGGACTCGTTTAATTGGCACGATATTCTATTACTGGGCATCGATCTTAAAGATAAATCTGTTAGTGTTAAAGGTAGGGTCGTTTACTGCAATACAGACGATTCCGGAATGGTTCAAACTGGAATCGAGTTCCTTGAAACCGGGGAAATCATTCTGACGGAGGAAATGACCATTGAACCTTGGAAGTGTCCTGAATGTGGCCAGACGAACGATGGACTCTCAACCCATTGCATAAGGTGTGATTATACAGATGAAGCGTTCATAGAAGTACAGAGAAAATTGGCTTCAGAAAGTATTAAGAAAACTCGAAAACAAGAAAAAAAACTTATATTGACCTATTTAATTGCCACCCTTGCTATTATCGTCGTAGGCACGTTTTTGTATTTGATTGGGGTATTGCCACGGTTTGATTGATGTGAAAGCACCAAAATCAAAACGATTATCATGCAAAATAATATAGAAAAGCAAAGGTATGAGAAACGATAACAAAATTTATGTTTGGGCTTCTGACTTAACCCTTAGATTTATTTGCTAAAGTAGCCTGTATCTCTTTTTGTCTATTTGGTATGAGCATCATTTAAATCTTGGGGATGTTCATGTTGAACTTGCCTTAAACCCCTATCAATAATCCGGTATGTGTTCCGGAATGGTCATGTAATTATGCGTTTTTCTATCTCGAATATTTTGAAAACAATTAATCCACAATCCGAAAATACTCAATAAATATTATATTCCCGTTATAGTGGGTTTAATTGTAAGTGTTTGACCGTCCGTGGACATGGATACGGCGCCGTTGCGGGCGGTGCCCAGTATGCGGCATCCCTTCTCCTTGTACCTTCTTAAAATTGACGGGTGTGGGAATCCGAATCTGCTTTTCCATCCGGATGAAATAATAATTACTTCAGGGTTGACTTTTTCTATGAACATCTCCGTACTCGATGTTTTGCTGCCGTGGTGCGGCGCCAAAAGCACGGTGCTTTTTAGTTTTTCACCGGCAATTGCAGCCAGTTCATATTCCGCCCGGGTCTGGATATCCCCGGGGAACAGAAAGGATTTCGATCCGAACGACGCTTTCAGGACCAGGGAATTATTGTTTAAATTCCGCCATGTTTCCTTTTTTCTTTTCTCAATGAAATCCACCGGCGGATAAAATATGTCAATACAGACACCGTTAATGTGGTGGATGCCGACGATTTCCTTGTATTCGGACATATGAATTTTGTTTTTTTTAATTGCTTCCATGAATTTTTTATATCCCAAAGTGCTTGCTGCTTCATTATTTGTCCATACGTTTTTTACATTAAAGTGTTCGGCAATATATATGAGCCCGTTTAAGTGATCACTGTTGGGATGGGAAAGAACAATGGTGTCGATGGTTTTGATTTTTTTTCGCCATAAAAACGGGGCAATAATCCTGGCCCCTATATCAAAAATGCTGTTATCGGAAAACCCCCCGCCATCTATGAGAATGTTGTATCCTTCCGGAAGTTCCATAAGGGCCGCATTGCCATGCCCAACGTCTATCATTGTCACCCTGAGATCATCATGCCAGAAACGGTTATGGAGCCAGTAGCAGGCATCGGCGCTCAAAGCC
>MAXL01000393.1 GCA_001751005.1 Desulfobacterales bacterium S5133MH16 | reverse complement strand
CTTTTACGGGTATAGAAGAGCTAAAACCCGGCAACTTTGCCGTTATCAAAAACGGAATTGTTAAAAGCAAAGCCTATTGGACCTTCTCCTTCCCGGAGGAATCTTCAGAATCCGGCTTAAGTGAAAAAAAAAATGCCGATCTTCTTCGAAATCACTTAATTGATGCTTCCAAACTTCGATTTACCAGAAGTGATGTTTCGGTGGGCGCCTATCTGTCAGGCGGAATCGATTCATCAATTACATCCTCTATTGTCACTAAGTACACCAAAGCGCCCCTAAAGACTTTTTCAATCCGTTTTACTGATTCAGAATTTGACGAAGGACAATATCAAAAAGAGATGGTTAAAAGGCTGGATGCGGATCACAGAGATGTAGAAGTATCGAACAGAGACATCGGCGATGTGTTCCCCGAGGTTATATGGCATGCCGAGCGTCCGATTCTGCGCACGGCCCCTGCTCCATTATTTCTACTTTCCCGGCTGGTTAGAGAATCAGGTTACAAGGTTGTGGTCACAGGAGAAGGAGCGGACGAAATTATGGCAGGGTATGATATTTTCAGGGAAGCTAAAGTCCGCCTGTTTCTGGCCCGAAATCCAACATCTGCAAAACGATCAAAAATATTAATGAAACTGTATCCATGGATGGAAAGATCTCCCGGTAAAGCACCGGCTTTTGCCGATGCTTTTTTCAGCAAAGGTCTTTATCCTCTGGATCCGGCACTTTCTCACCGTCCGAGATGGAACACGACATCATCATTAAAGCATATTCTTGATCCTGATTTTCGCCGGGAAACGGAAAAAGTGGATGTGACTGAAGCATTTTTATCAAAGCTTCCCGGAGCTTTCAATGGATGGGATGCGCTATGTAAGGCACAATGGCTTGAAATGGTTACCCTTCTTCCCGGATATATCCTGTCTGCCCAAGGTGACAGGATGCTGATGGCCAATTCTGTTGAAGGCCGCTTCCCTTTTCTGGATTGCAATTTGGTCGAATTTTCCAATCAACTCCCCCCCAGGCATAAGCTTCTTGCTCTTAATGAAAAACACCTTCTTAAAATTGCATTTAACGATATGATTCCGGAATCTATTTTAAAAAGGCCCAAACAGCCCTATCGAGCGCCGGATGCCGCAAGTTTTTTTCCGGAACAAGATATTGATTGGGTTTATGATGCAACCCGTCCGTCAAGGCTGGCACATGCGTCTGTATTTAATCCCAAAGCGGTTTCCAGGCTAATCGCTAAATGCCGACAGGTACAAGGGCATAAAATGAGCAACACCGACAATATGAGAATTGTCGCCATACTGTCCACCATGCTTGTGTATCATCATTATATTGAACAAGACGGAAGTGGTGGAAAAAACCAAAGACCTGCCCAACCCATGAAGGTTATTGATAAAACAATCTGAATAAATATGGATATTACAGATTTTTTCATAACTTTTCGGTTGACAGGCAATGGATGCAAAATATATAATTTTTTATATTTTATATACGATAATCATGAGCGAAAATGGCCCTAAGTATAAGAAATCCAAAAACTGAAAAGCTGGCCCGCGAACTTGCAGCCGAGAGTGGGGAAAATATTACTCAGGCGATCACCCACGCCTTGGAAGAAAGTCTGGAACGTCTCCGCGGTCGTTCCACTGCTACTGACCTGGTGGAAGAGATATTGAAAATCTCTAAACGTTGCAGTGCGATTCCCGATCAGGATCAACGGCCTGCCGATGAAATATTGGGTTATGACTCCGTAGGAGTTCCAACCTGAATATTGCATGAAAATTAAAAATAATTGTGTATTAAGAATAATAACGGCAGGTCATACAATTTTGAGAAGTAATACAAAATACTAAATGGGTAAAAAATGATGGAAGTCATTTTGTCTTTTTAATTTTCACCCTTCGGGCGGGCCGGAGGCTTCCATCTGCCACGTTATTAAGGGCTTGCAATAGTTGACTATGGCGGCGCCCTTAAATGCCTTGTAGATGAAAGCCTCCGACCCGTGCATAATCCAGGTGCAAAGTAATGGTCGTCGACACATCTGCGGTGATTGCTATTCTTTTCGGTGAACCGGAAACAGAGTCTTTTGTACGGGCACTTGCTGATGATCCAAAAAAAATGATCAGTGCTTTTAACGCATTGGAGAGCGCCATTGTAATTGAGGCCAAGAAAGGGGAGGCCGGCGGCCGTGAACTAGATCTGTTTCTGCATCGCGCTCGAATTGAAATCGTTGCTCTCAACGGTGATCAGGTGGAGCTGGCCCTAACGGCTTGGAGAAACTATGGAAAGGGAAACCATCCTGCAGATTTGAATATTGGAGATTGTTGTGCATATGCACTGGCAAAATATTCTGGAGAACCGTTACTTTTCAAAGGTAAAGATTTTAGTCAGACAGATATTCGATCTGTAATTGCTACGTCTTGAAATTTCTACAACTTAAGAAAATATAGGACATTCCATTGGGGCAAAGCCCCTAACTTGATCCTTTGTGTCTGGTGTCTTTGTGGTAGAATTGAAAAAGTTTTGCCATAAAAAGCACAAAATTTACTACTAAGGAACTAAGTTCTTGTAGGGTAGGAGTCATGTCGTTAATAGCTTGCCACGAGTGTGATTTAATTCATCGGGTTGATCCTGTGCCCGAAGGAAGCGCAGCCAAGTGTTCCCGGTGCGGCGCGCTGTTGTATCAGCACAAACGCGACAGTTTGGAGCGTACGCTGGCATTGACGGTGACGGGCCTTATTCTGTTTGTGGTGGCGAACGCCTTCCCTTTTTTAGGCTTCAAACTCCAAGCCCAGGTCCACGAGACCATATTGATTACCGGCGTCCAGGAGCTTTATCATCAGGGGATGTGGATCCTGGCAACCGTGGTACTGTTGACGACCATTGTCATGCCTGCGGCACAGATGATGGGGTTGCTGTATGTGCTGATACCGCTCAGGCTGAACCGGCTCCCCTGGAAGCTGAAGGAAGTGTTTCGGCTCATCCAATCCTTGCAGCCCTGGGCCATGATGGAAGTGTTCATGCTGGGCATTCTGGTTTCCATTGTAAAACTGGGCAAAATGGCCACGATCGTACCGGGCATCGCCGCGTTTGCATTCATGGCCTTGATCTTTGTTTTGGCCGCGACCATGGCGGTATTGGATCCGCATGCGGTGTGGGAAAGAATAAAAATTCAAGAGAGTACCCGCGGCATCTCCGTTGGACAGGCCAACCTGATCGGCTGTCATACCTGCCATCTCCTATGCCGTTCACCTTCCCACGGGGTTTATGCCCTGACCTGTCCGCGATGCGGCACGCACCTGCACCGGCGCAAGCCCAACAGCATTGCGCGGACCTGGGCACTGATCCTGGCGGCCGCAATATTCTATGTTCCGGCCAACGTGCTGCCGATCACCATTGTCACCTCTTTGGGGAAAAAGCAGGCCGATACCATCATTAGCGGAGTCATTTATTTTATTTCTTCGGGCATGTGGCCCATTGCGTTAGTGATCTTCGTGGCCAGTGTGTTTGTGCCATTGTTAAAGCTTTTGGCTCTAAGTTATTTGTCTTTTTCGGTCCAGCGCAAATCCGGATGGCGACCCGTGGATCGTACAAAAATCTATCGAATGGCAGAGGTTGTGGGCCGCTGGTCCATGGTGGATGTGTATGTGGTGACCATCCTGGTTGCCATGGTGAATTTAGGCGCTCTGGCAACCATCGAAGCCGGTCCTGCGGCAGTCTATTTTTGCGGCGTGGTGATCATCACCATGTTAGCGGCCATGAGCTTCGATCCCAGACTCATCTGGGACAATTGTGAGGAAAACCATGAATGAACAGCAAATCCAAGAAACCGGTGCTTCGGGTGCGGCCCAGGCCGTTGTTAAACCCAAAAAAAGCGTTTCCATTGTCTGGATCGTGCCTTTGGTCGCTCTTTTGATTGGTGGCTGGCTGTTATACAAGGCCGTGACCGAAAAAGGGCCCACCATTACGATTACCTTCGAAAGCGCCGAGGGGCTGGAAGTCGGCAAAACCAAAATTAAATTCAAAGACGTGGAAGTGGGTCAAGTGGAGGATATCCAACTCAGCCCGGACCTGTCGCAAGTCATTGTAACGGCTCAGTTGACGCGAGATGCCAAAGACTATTTATCGGAAAACACCCGCTTCTGGGTGGTTCGAGCCCGGATAGCCGGCGGCGGAGTTTCCGGTCTTGGCACACTCTTTTCCGGGGCTTATATCGGCATAGATCCGGGAAAACCCGGTAAGACAGCCCGGTCCTTCAAGGGGCTGGAGACGCAGCCCATCGTAACCACGGATTTGCCGGGTCGCCATTTCGTGCTCAAGGCGGAAAGACTGGGTTCACTGGGTGTTGGCAAGCCCGTGTATTTCCGGCAGATCAAGGTGGGCCAGGTTGTGGCGTACGAAATGGAAAAAGACGGACAAGCCGTTGATATCAAGATCTTTATTCATGCTCCACATCATGAGCGCGTGCGAAAAAATACGCGTTTCTGGAATGCGGGGGGGCTGGACGTATCCGTTGACGCCGGCGGCATCAAGGTCAACACGGAATCCTTTGTGGCCATTATGATCGGAGGGATTGCCTTCGAGAACCCGAAGAATTCGGCACCCGGTCCGGCCGCCAAAGAGGGTGAGATCTTTCGGCTGTATGATAGACGGGAGGATATCTATAAGAAAACTTATGTGAAAAAGACCCGCTGGCTGTTGCACTTCGAAGGTTCGGTAGGAGGCCTTTCTGTGGGTGCGCCGGTGAAATTCAAAGGCATCAAGATTGGAGAGGTTATTGATATAAAACTGGAGTTTGACTATGACGCCAAGGCTTTTCGAATCCCTGTGGTAATTGAGATAGAACCGGAGCGGATCGCAATGACCGGCAAGCAAACCATTGATAGACAGCGTGGGAATGAGTTTCTTGTGGAAAAGGGTCTCCGGGCGCAACTCAAGCAGGGAAATCTCTTGACCGGACAACTTTACATTGATCTGGACATGTATCCGGATGCGCCTCCCCGCAAGATCGTATATGGCGGGAAATATCCGGAACTGCCAACTATTCCGACGCCCATAGAAGAGATCACCAGAGGCATAACTAACATTGTAGACAAGCTGGAAAAACTTCCCTTGGAGCAGATCGGCAAAGACCTCCGAGAGACCCTGGCGCACTTGAATAAGTCCACCGAACAGTTGTACAAGCTCATGCAAAATCTGGATGAAAAGGTTGCTCCTGCGGCCACCGCCACGCTGGAGCGATCTCAAACCACCCTGATTAAGTTGGACAGACTGTTGAGTGCCGAGTCTCCCACGGGTCACGAATTGAAACGTGCGTTGGCAGAGCTGGCCGATGCGGCTCGGAATATCAGCGTACTGGCGGATTACCTAGGACGACATCCCGAGTCCCTGGTTTTTGGAAAGGAAAAGGGCAATGAAAAATAGAGCATGCTTTGGGAACATAAGTTTGGTATTTTCCCTTATGGTATTTTTACTTGCCGGGTGCAGTACTACCCCTGCGGTGAGGTATTATACCCTGAATCCATCTCCCGAGATGCAACCTGATATTCCTGAAGCTGTTTCCGGGGACACCCTTGCTATTGGCGTAGGTCCGGTGGAATTTCCAAAACTTCTTGTCCGGCCT
>MAXL01000392.1 GCA_001751005.1 Desulfobacterales bacterium S5133MH16 | reverse complement strand
TTCAGGGGGCGGGGAGTTTATCCCAAGACCTGAGCTTTGATTTTCCAAGTTGACCGATTTTCTTTATAGGCTGTTAGCTGATGCATCTGAACCACTAAGCCCATTGCAGCAAAAATCCAGCGGTTGCTTTTGTTACCTCGCATCCAGCAGCGGTCAAGTTCGAATATGTCTTTGAGCAACCCCTGCATCGGTTCAACACGGTATGACCGTTCTTATAAATTTGTTTAAGTTTCGATACGCACACTTTATGTTAACAGTGCGCTCGTGGCGCACTTGGAGCTATCCAAATATTTGAGACGGCTCATTCTTTGCTGAAAAAAAGATGGTATTGGCACTTTAAACCTTTCCCCAGGATGTATGATATCAGCACCAAATTAACCTTTGAAATACTGCCCTGGGGTTTTTCCCAGGGCTTTTTTAAACATGCAAATAAAAGCACTCGGGCTGTCGTAACCAAGATCAAGGGCAATTTTGGTGACCGATTCCCGTTGACCGAGACGCTTTAGCGCTTCTAAAATCCTAAATTGCTGCCGCCATTGACGAAAGCCCATAGCAGTTTCTGCTTGGAAAAGTCGGGTCAAGGTTCTGCTGCACGCACCCACTTTGTGCCCCCAGTCCTCAAGTGAACGATTATCCGCCGGATTACCGGAAAGTGCTTTGTATATCATATTTAAGCGAGGTTCCTGCGGTATGCGCAATTCCAGTGGGGTAACTGGCAAACTCTGTATCTGATCAAGAATGACCGACATGAGGCGAGCATCAGGACCTTTCAAATCATAGAGTCGGGGAAGTGTTGTGGCGTGCAGGATAAGTTCCCTCAACAATCGTGAAACCGTAACGACGCAGCACTGCTTCGGTATATCAGAAACACCATCACATTTAATATATAGCGTCCGCATCGACAGCCGACCGAACGTAAGGATCTCATGCTGCGTATGCATCGGCACCCAAACGGCACGCTCGGGAGGGACGACCCAAATGCCCTTATTCGTTGTTACGGTCATAACACCCTCTGAGGCATATAAAAGCTGGGCACTTTGATGCATATGAGCCGGTATTAATTGATTGCCCGGATAATTTAGGGCTACCGCTACAACAGGACGGGGTATTTCTTCCACATACGAAACTTCATCAGAGTATCCAATTTTTGTCCGTTTCGCGATATTATTTGTCTCCATAACGCAAGACATATACCTTTTTTTCTGCAAAAGTAAAATACAAAATTAGGATCTTGGGCCATTTGGCCTGAAGCTCAGAAAGCATTATGCCCTGTCGGATTATTGGTAAAATCGGTTTTTCCGTTTTGAAGACAAAATAAATGTCGAAAGAGATGCAATGATCAGTATAAAGCAAAATAAAATGTACCGTTACCTGGTGCTGCTCACCATCAGTTCGACCCTGGGGTTGGAAGCTTGGCTGACACTGTTTAATAATTTTGCGGTAGAGGTCGTCGGTCTGGAAGGCAACCACATTGGGATTATTCAATCCATACGGGAGATCCCCGGATTTCTGACATTCATGATCGTCTTTGTCCTTCTGCTTCTCAAAGAACATCGCCTGTCAGCGTTGTCGATTGTAATTTTAGGGCTCGGTATGGCGGCAACCGGATTGTTTCCCTCTTACTTGGGGCTTGTTTTTACCACCCTGATTTCGAGTTTCGGATATCATTATTTTGTCACAACCTGTGACTCACTCACCCTGCAATACTTCGATATAAAGACATCTCCATGGGTAATGGGGAAATTGAGTAGCCTTGCTGCTGTCACTAATATCGGCGTCGGTATCCTGATATATTGCACTGCTTCGCTATTGAATTTCACTCAAATCTATCTCTTGATTGGATGTTTAATTATGGTGGCAGGTTTATGGGGGATCTTTCAGGATCCAACTAACAGGGATATAATTCCTCAACGCAAGAAAATGATCTTCCGCAAGAAATACAGACTGTATTATTTTCTTACTTTTATGGCCGGCGCCCGACGCCAGATTTTCATGGCATTTGCGGTTTTTCTTATGGTTAAAAAGTTCAATTTCTCGGTTCAGGAAGTTACCACACTTTTCGTGATTAATAATGTGATGAATTACTTCTTGTTCCCCCTCATCGGCAAGGGCATCATAAGATTTGGCGAAAGAAAAATGCTCTCAATAGAATATTTCAGCCTGATATTTATTTTTGTGGCATATGCAACTGCTCAATCCAAATGGTTGATTATGATTCTTTACCTCCTGGACCAGGCCTTTTACAATTTTCACATCGCCATCCAAACCTATTTCCAAAAAATTGGAGACCCCAAAGACATCGCATCAAGCATATCCGTTAGTTTCACCATAAACCACATTGCAGCAGTGGTTCTGCCAGCAATAGGTGGTGTCCTGTGGATGATTGATTACAGGATTCCTTTTATCGGTGGCGCCGTGTTTAGCTTGGTCTCATTGATGGCTGTGCAGAGAATCCAAATTCAAAAGGTAAAGAATCATGGCCCAGAGGACCAGGCTTTTGGCTTGCTACCCCCAGAGGGGGGTTAACCGCAAGCTAAGGAATTTTACCAATCCAATTTATATGGCAGAGCCTATCGACTCTGACCTGGCCCAGAGGACCAGGTTTTCTATGTTTTAATAAAAACATTGAAACCATTATTGTAACTGATTTCACATACTGATACATTGATAAACTGTCAGTTATCAAAATCATCGGAATTATTACCGATATGCTTTGGTCATCCCCAGCGTACCACTGGAACCGCTAATTTTGCAAGATTTTGCCCGTTGTAATTATATTTCCGAATCGCAGAAATTTTTCAAACCGATAACTGTATGATCGTTGGAGAGTACCAGAAATCTGTTACCGTATATATCCCAAAATAGATCGACCTTATCACAATTATAAGTGAAAAAGCCCCAATACCATATGTTGTGGTTTGACGTTTCGGTACTTTCCAGGATTTCATCATTGATGAATCGTATTCCCAAATGCCGCAAGCGGATTACTGGTCGAAATAAAAGCGAGATAGCTATTTAGATGGCAAACCGGTGTGGGGTGTTCAACCGTTGGTTTATCAGGGAAGGAAGGGCCAGTTCTAAAGGCAACGCTTCGTTATGGGTTTATTATTACGGGTATCATCGGTATTATTACCCTGCTGTTTTCTTATGTTGGTTAAAGGCAGATATCTATGAATGAATTTTTTAAAAATACGGTGCTCACCTTAAATCCCTATCGTTGATTTTAATGCTTGGCATACTTTTTTTATTATATCAATCAGCATTGAATGATTCAATATTACAAGTGAAATTATTTTTAGGGTTGATGGTGGCGAATATGCTGTTTATCATGAAAAAAGGTTAACTTAAGACCCATATGGAGATTGATAGAGGAACTTAACATGGAGACAGAAATCAAAACCGAAACAAATCCATCCACTGAGGGTGATCATGTCATTATCGGAGGTCAAATAAATGATCATTCAGCCTTTTTGGCCGGTGTGTCACCTGAACGCTTCTTCACAGATGCAACAACTTTTACACAGACACAATTACTCGTCACTGAATATTATAAACTGGATACATTGAGTAATTTTTGGGATGTTTATAACGTAGAAGCTGAAGCAATGGGACAAAAGATTGTATATCACACTGACGGACTGCCGGATATTAACCGAACCCTGCCATTGATAGCCCAACCTTCGGATCTTGATCAATTACATCCTCCCGATCCATATACATCTGGTCGGTTGCCATGGATTCACAAGGTTAACAAAAAATTTTTAGAAATAACTGGAAAACTTGACCGATCCTATTTTACCGCTCCATTTAGCCTGGCCGTTAACATTCGTGGATATGAAAATCTCATGGAAGATATGTTCCTAAGACCTGCTTTTGCCCATAGTCTTTTTAAATTTCTTTGTGACGAAGTACTTATACCCCATATTGAAGTGATGCGTAAAGAGGTTATTATGCCTGACTTGCTCATGGACGGGCGCGATGCCTGGGCCTCCCCTCCAATGATTACTTTGGATATGGTGGATGAATATGTTGTCACCTATACTGAAAGGTTACGGGATAATGTCGGCAGTAATCTGATAACCCGTGGGAACTGGGGAGATGCAAAAAGCCGTGATCCAGAACGGTTCTTTGCACAAAAAATGAAATGCACTCCTGGATCATTGAGTGTGTCTGACCCGGACCTGTATGAACTGGGACCTGAGCGAATAAAAGCATATGCAGATGAACACAACCTCTTTGTAACAGCTGGTGTCGATGCTGTCCTTCTTCAGGAAGGACCAGTTGAGGCGATTGTTGAACGCATAAAGTTGTATATCGATAAAATTGCAAGGGATGGGCAGTGTATGATTCATCTCAACCAAATTCCCGGTGAAACACCTGTTGAACATGTTCACGCTGCTGTGTCTGCCTGCCATACTTATGGCCATTTTCCCATCCCAGACAGCTTAGACGACATTCATTTTGAACTTCCGAAAAGAGAGAGCTTTTTAGAATTTGTAAATAAAAAATGAAAAAACAATCGGTATTGTAGAATAATGGCGATATGATTCACTTTTTCTGGGCCTATATAAAATACCGAATAGCAGAAGCATTTTTCCGATTTATCAATAAAGAATCCACCCCCAGAGGACGTGGTATTGAGTTTACCCCTAAAAGGGGATAAGTTTGTCTCTTGTCCTCTGAGGAGGCGAGATTAATTGTCCCCAATTTTTGGCGGTGGTTATTTTTCTGTCTTTTTCTCTTGTGCTTCTTGGTACTTAACATATTTCCGTATTTTATCGGCATCAAGATCAACAGTATCAACACAATAACCTCTGGCCCAAAAATGATTATCCCAATAGGGTTTTTTCTTCAAATTGCGAAACCTATTGAATACACGTATTGCCGTACGTCCTTTGACGATGCCC
>MAXL01000391.1 GCA_001751005.1 Desulfobacterales bacterium S5133MH16 | reverse complement strand
TCAATATCTGCCGGCTTACTCATCATTAAAAATCCAAATACCGAGTTCGGCTTAGTTCAACCATGAATTATGTTTTGGCTTCGCAAAACATGAATTCTTTATTCGTTAGGCCAAAATGTCCGTCGAAATGTCAATATTTAACGGACCCCCAATTTTCCACCGGGTTTCGTGTCCCTGTGTCCAATGCCATCTCTTCCCTTAGACAGATTTCGAACCGCCCCCTGACAGACCATTATGCTTTTCGGGAGCTTTTATGTACTGCGACCACTTTGTGTGCTCCTTCGATATCAGTGCTTCAACTCTTTGCACAAGAAGGGTAAAAGAATTATCCGCATCATATACCTCCGTTTTCGTCAGATATAAGAATTTCTCGTGTTTGAGAGACTCACAAGTAGTTCTGTACTCGGTCCAATTTTCTTGAAATTTATAAAGGGTAAGAATCCCTGAGATTACAGCAATAATTACGCTCAAAATGCCGATAACGTATCTCAGCGTGAAGACTTCAGTTAAGTAGCCCGTAAGAAGAGGAATGGTGCTAGCCGCCAAAATCTCAAGCGCACGGAGTCGTTTATACCATGTCTGGTTCCATTGGCTTTTATTGCTGTACCATTTTATTTGATTATCTATGCGCTCCTCAATGTACTGTTGCTCATCCATTGGTTTCATCTCCTCCCTTATACTCCGATTGGAACCACATACCGGGGACCATTAGGCGGGGCTAAGATGTATTGCCCGCTAACTGATCACACTACAGCAAACTCTAACTTTCTCCTGCCCGCTCTGCACATGTTTCCTTATGTGCTCAGTACAGAGATGTTCACCATTGTTAGCAATTGGGCCGTAATGTCTTGTGAGAGCACGGCGTACCACCGCAACTTCCAACCCTTTTGCGAGATTTTGAGCGGAGTCGTAAACTAGCGTGTCCAAAGCCCACGTATCGTACTTATACTGCAAGATCCCTAAATATCGAAATATTTTCTTGCCTTCCTCTATGCTTCAAACGCGTTGTCAGGATGGTTTGCCTCTCGGATACAAAAAGACCGGGATATTATTTCATAACGAACAGAATATAAAACCAGATTGAATCATCTGCCCCATAGTCAACGCGGTACAAAGCGGGTCGATAGGTTTTCCCTTGATCTTGAATGGTAAAACAGCCTTTTATCTGGGCCGGAATTCGCTTCTGGCTGGCTTGAAAAACAGCCTGGCTCAATTCCTCAACCCACTGGCTGTCTTTCATCTGTTTGACTACCTCATCAATATCCTTCCACGTCCATTCTCCCTGAACCAGACCAAAAAGCTCTAAAGAACTCGAATTTGATTCTATAATTGCATCATCAGGTATTTTGTTTTCTTGGATTATCTTACGGTCTTTTACGAACAGCTTTAAGTAATGATTGATATATTGAGTTGTGGCCGCAGTCTCTCCGAATAATTCCTTAATTTCCTCTGCAGCCCGGTTAAGTTCGTTATCGTCTTTTTCAAAAATATCATTAATTATATCCTCCGCTCCAGTGATTTCGGTAGTGCAATAAAAGTCTTTGAGAAACCTCTTTATGGAATCAAGATCAGCTTTTACATTTTGAAAGTCTTTCAAGGGTTCCGGTGGTTCGTATTTCGGATTATGAAAGCAGATCACAGGGCGTTCCGCTTTGCGAAACAATCCTACTTCGTACAAGCACCAATCCCATGTTGCAGTTGGGGCTGTGTAAAGAAGAATGAGTACATGGGATTTTTCAAGAGCGTCTTTGATCCATTTGCGCCAGTCTGATCCTGGTGCTATTTGCTTAGAAACGTTGATTTCGATATTCTTGCCCCCATACCGTGAAAGTATTCTTTGAAATTTTTCGGCTGTTTCTTCATATTCACTCTTAAAACTGATGAAGATATTGACCGTCTTATCGTTGTTGTCACTCATGTTTTCCTCCTTTCTATAGCCATGTTATTCCTATAGTCAGCATCTTTGTCACAAACTCTGATTTGGTTTTCTTGTTTCGCTATGTTGGAACGGAGTACGTGGCGCTAATGCAAAAATGGAAAAATCGCGGACATCCATGGCATTTCAGCATCTGACTAAGGTCCTGTGCTGTTTGTTCGTCGTCCCGCAGGTTGCCACCGAATGCCCGTCTTGCTCACTGTCCACGGAGTGATGTTCAGCTGCAATACCACACCCCTACTTCCCATATTTAATTTACTTACCGCTATTATTCGCGTGCCCAAAAGGCCTGATTTGCAGGGCAGAGGATCCTCCACGGATAATAATACCCTCCCTTTCTATCGCCCGGATACTAAACGATGCGCTGTGAAAGCCGCGCGGAATATATGCTTTGTCTGTGTAAAATCCCTCCCCCCTATAGTACTAGTTAAAAAGAAGTTCAAATGTCGTGGACATCCCGTTTTTCCTACGCCTTTAGCCTCATCTACAGAGTGGTAAAGTCCAGGAAGATCACCGGAAGCAACCTGAAGTATGTTTTGATCTTTCATGGCTATTTAGATCACAATGCATAATTACGAATAGCTTGAACAATCGAACTTGTATTCCAGGCAACCATGATATCTGCAACTTCTTGAATATAAGTCGGAGTCCTCTCCTGGCCCCATGGGATCAAACCAACAATTGGTTTGCCATAAGATTGTGCGATCTTTACCTCTTTCTGTATCCAATATTTATGATTTGCGTACATGCCAGCTATGACAAGGAAACAATTTACGGGTCTGATTTGTTGGTCAAGTTCATCTGAAAGTTTCCTTTTTCCAACTTTCGTGTTTGGGTCTACAACAGGATCATGCTCTGGCACTGAATAGTTTCTCCATGAAAAGCATGGAGCATTATTTAGGAGTTCGACAACCCGATTATATCCTTTGCTGTAAAACCAAGCGTGACTGATAAAAAAATCGTATGTTTTCAAGGATGGCATCTTGAAGTCTCCTTTGTCAAATTTAAACGCATAACGGGGCGCGGTTGAGCAGCAAGCTATGCTTGTCTAATTCGAACCGCGTTCGACGGCGCGCGCCGAGAGCCTGCGCCCGCACCGCGCTGCACACCTCCTTGATCACCTCGCATCCGGCGAGTCCACGAGCTTCTGTGCTTCATTCACGATTTCCATAAGCGAGCCGCTGCCCTCCATGTTCAGCATTTTCACGATGTCAGACAGGTCGGCATACTGCACGACTGCTTGAGACGCCTTGTTGAGTTCCCTCATCCTTGGTGAGCTGTGGTACTCTGTGGCCCATCTCTCAGATAAGCCTCCATGGGTATCCTATTCAAATTCCGTGGTAGATTAATTTGCTCAAAAAATATCTTATTGATATTACAATGTTTTTTTTCTTAAAATTGAAATTTTTTCGACCTGTGCGGTTAGGAATCCCATATTCTCCCAAGTTGTTAGCTTGAGTTGGCTGCGAGCTTGAATTCAATTTCCTTTTTTTCAAACCAGCT
>MAXL01000390.1 GCA_001751005.1 Desulfobacterales bacterium S5133MH16 | reverse complement strand
AATTTGCCCTTGCCAAGCGCCACAAAAACAACCTTTCGAACGCCACTGTCAATGACCGCTTCCTGGGGGATGACCAGGCTATCTTTAGCAACGGCAGACTCCAGATTCACATTGGCGTACATATTCGGCTTTAGCTGAAAATCGGGATTGGGAAATTCCAATCTGAGCCTTGCCGTGCGGGTCTTAGCCGTAAGAAAAGGATAGACATACAGAACTTTACCTTTAAAGATTTTGCCCGGGATGTAGGAAAGTTCCATCTTTGCAGGCATTCCATTTCGGATCCAAGGAAGCTCGTACTCATAAATGTCCACATCCACCCACACCCTTGAAAGATCGGCGATTTCATACTGGTGCTCGCCCGCTTTTACATAGTGACCCTGAAACGCGTTTTTCTTGATGATCACACCCCTTGCCGGAGAATATATGGTTAGAGTCTTTTGGACGTTACCGGCATTTTCAATTTTCTTTATCTGCTTGTTGCTCAGGTCCCAGTATCTCAGTCGGGTATAAGAGGCATTTAACAAGCGCTGAGCCCCTTCGCGGATGCTGTCATAGGAACTATCTTTTAGGTCTTTCTTCTGCTGAAGGGCCAGAAGATATTCCTCCTGGGCCGTTACCAGTTCAGGGCTATAAATATCAAAAAGCGGTTGACCTTTTTTCACCGTTTCACCGACAAAATTCACATACAGTTTTTCAATCCAGCCGTTGAACTTAGTATTGACCGCATAGATACGTCTTTCATCGTAGGTAATGTTGCCAACTGTTCGGATATATTTAACCAGGGGTTTGCGTTTTACCCGTCCCAGACGAACGCCCATATTTTGCATGGTGACCGGATCGATGCGGATGGTTGAAGCCGGTTCTTTCTCTTCGCCTTCTTCCTCGTAAACCGGCACCAGATCCATTCCCATGGGAGATTTCCCCGGTTGGTTTCGAATATACGTCGGATCCATGGGGGCGGCCCAGTATTTGACTTTTTTGCCGGTTTTGGGATCAATCATTCCTGCTTTTAGTCCCTTTTCCGAAGCCAGTGCTTTTGTAACCGTTAACTTCGGTATGTCGGTGTGGTTCATGTCAAAATCCGTCCAGTTGATCAATACTGCCAACACACCGATTAAGCTAAGGGTTGTTAGAAATTTCGATCTTTTTATAAATCGTTTCATTATGTTTTCTCCTTTTGCAAATGAGATATATTATCACCAAAATTCTGAGACAAAAGCGGTGCGCCCAAAACCTCTTCAAGTTCTGCTCGCTTTTTATAGAGACTGAACAAATAATTTGCTGACTGAAGTTCGAAGCGGAGCAATCGAATTTGGGCATTGATCATGGTGTTGAAGTTAACCTTACCAACCTCATAGGCGGTTAAAGAAGCCCGGGCCCACTGCTCTGCCTGGACTATCAGGGCATCCGTAATTAGCCGGTAGTTATTCCGGATGTTTCGGATATCGGTTACCAGGGCGTCTATTTTATGAGGAAGACCGTTTGCTAAATTTTGATAAGACTGTAAGGCGGCCTGATGACTCAATTTGGTTGCTTCCAGTTTTTTGTCCTGCCTGGTTTTCTTCCAAAGGGGAATATTCATTACAACAGAAGTTGAAACAAAATCCGGTAAATCCCGGCCGTTGAAGTCTTCTTCCCGTTGGCCATAAGCCACTTTGAAATCCAAATCCGGCCAATAGTCCTTTCGGGCCAGCTCGATTCCCACGCCGGCCAGGTCGATTTCAGCCTGTTTAACCTTCAGCCATGGATTCATCGTCAATGCTCGGGTTTGCAATTCCTCTATTTCCAGTACCGGATCATGATACGGCAAGCTTTCCGGCGGTGGTACCGGGATAAAATCCCCCCGATTAAGCAGGCTGTTGATCCGATCTTCCAGTGTGCGGCGCTTTTTTCCCAAAGTGATCTGTTCGTCCAAAAGTTTGCTCAGTTCCACTTGGGCTTGCAAAACATCTTGCTGGAGACCCTGACCCGCTGCATATCTCGTCTCTGATACCCTGAGTAGCTGGGTCAACATTTTAATTAGTCTCTCATTGGTTTTCTGACCGCTGGTAACAAAACCCAGTTCATAATACGCCGTCGCTATTTCCCGGGCAAGTTCCAGCCGTTTTGCCTTTAGGATCGCTTCTTGACGAATCGCTTTCATTGCAGCCTGCTGGGACCGGAGGCTTAATTTGCCGAACCACGGTATTTTCTGAGCGATAAAAATCTGCTTCTGAGTCATGGCTTCCTGATCAAAGCTGAAGGTGTCGGTCGGAAGATTCAGTAGGGCAATGCCAACACGAGGATCATTCAACGAGCCCGCGAATGAGATCTCCTCCCTAAAGCTTTTCACCTGGGATTCCAGGCTCTTGATATCCTGGTTATTGGCCAAACCTTCTTCAATAAGTCTGCCCAGCGGTTGTGGCGCCCAGATGGAAGGGTCAGCCGCTGATCTGTGAGGGGCAATGAAAACAACCACGGCCACTACCGACGTTAACGATAAAACTTTGAGCAAAAACTGTTTCATGTCGTGCCTCCTATAATTTTTGCGAGTTTTCTTAGAAATTAAAGCAAAACTGGTGCCAAAAATATAACTATTTGAATATTATATATATATTGTCTTAACGTTAAATGATCGATTTAAAAGGTGCGCAAATTATGCGCAATTTGAACGGATTTTTAGGCTATGTGCGAAATATATTTGCATTCAGGCAATTGCCGTGTTATTTTTCAAATATCACTTTAAAGCTACAAAAAGAAATAAATATAAAATTTTGGTTAAGGCCCGCCATTTTGTTTGCAAGAAATATGGCTTTTCAGAATATGGTGCTTCATGAGAGTTCTCCAATTAAAACGGCTGTATATCCCTGCGCTTTCCATCCTGGCCGTGGTGCTTCTGATGCTCATTCTAATTAGTATCTCCACCTACCGGAATCTGGATAGGCAAGAACAGACGGTATTAAAATTCGTTCATCAACAGGGCTTAGCCATACTACATACGTTGGAAGCGGGCGCCCGGGCAGGCATGATAATGACTGAGTGGGAGGAAGATTCGATTGAGAACCTTATCCTGGAAACCGGAAAAAATGAAAATATCGCCTATGTCTATCTCATTGATTCACAGGGCCTAGTAATCCACCATTCAAATCCATCCTTTGAGGGCATGCCTTCAGCCTGGCAGCCTCGATTGGATAATGAGAATAAAGTCCAAAGCCGGGTTAGAAAGTTTGAGGATGGCACCCAAGTGTATGATCTTGCCAAACGTTTTTCTCTGCGCCAATTGTCGCTTATGACTCACGGTCATAAAGATATGATGGGTCACGGGAAAAATATAGCTTCCCACCAACATTCCGATAACATCATTATTCTAGGACTGAAAATGACGGCTTTTGAAGAGGCACGTCGTTCGGATATTCATCATGCCTTGATCATGGCCGCAATTCTCGTGGCTCTTGGATCAGGAGCCCTTTTTTTTATTTTTGTCATCCAGAATTACTACCTGGTAGACAGAACATTAAAAGAGACGCAGGATTACACCCGACAGGTTGTTGCCAACATGGCCAACGGCCTGCTGAGCATTAACCCGGAAGGCCGCATTATATCTTACAACCGGTTGGCTTTAGAATTGCTTGGACTGAAAGAAACAGAGGTTTATGAAATGAACTTGAAGTCAATGATTGACTTTAATGAAACCGGGATAGACGGTACTCTTGCAAGATGTCAGCCCGTGCTTGAACGGGAATTCCTTCACCAGCAGAAATCCGGTGCGCTGATTCCAATTACCCTGAGCGTTACGCCGATTCTTGACGAGAAAAACACCTGCACCGGTGCCGTCATTGTGCTTAGAGACTTAAGAGAAATAAAACGATTAGAGGAGAAGGTCCGACATTCGGAAAAACTTGCGGCCATTGGGGAATTGGCTGCTGGAGTTGCTCATGAAATCCGTAATCCGCTCAGCTCTATCAAGGGATTTGCCCGGTTTTTAGTCCATTCACTGAAAGATCGGTCACAGGAAAAGGAATATGCTGAAATCATGTGCAAGGAAGTTGATCGGATTAACAGTGTGGTCAATGATCTGCTCACATTTGCCCGTCCATCGGAACCCGAATTGGCACCAACAGATCTTTTTGAACTCGTAGAACATACAATGCGGTTGCTGGAAACCGATGCCCGATCACGTAATATAACGGTCCAGAGTAAAATCAATCCGGATTTAAATAGCTTTCTTCTGGATGCCAACCAGATAACCCAGGCCCTGCTCAACCTCATGCTGAATGCACTTCAGGAAGTTGATGCCGGAGGAACAATAGAAGTGGGTGCTGATGTAGATGATTCTGGCTCACGTCTGCACATTTGTGTAGAAGATGACGGATCAGGGATCCCCCATGATAAAAAGAAAAAAATTTTTGATCCTTTTTTTACCACCCGCGAAAAAGGAACCGGTTTGGGTCTTGCCATTGTTCGTAAAATCGTGGAAAACCACAGGGGTGAAGTTCGGGTTGAGAGCCCTTTGCCCGGAAAAACCAGAGGTAGTCGATTTATTATTACACTTCCGGTTGCCTCACCGCACATTGAGTAGAGTTAATAAGAACTCTTTAACCAGGCAATTATTGATTCGTTAATTAAAGGAAGGACATGAAACCGAAAATCCTTATTGTCGATGACGATTCCGCCCATCGCAAGATGCTTGAAGCCGTGCTTTCAGCTGAAGGATACCATATACGACACGCAGAAGACGGTCAAGCGGCAATTACCGCCGTTGAGAAACGCTTCTATGACCTTATTTTGATGGATGTTCGTATGACCCGGGTGGGCGGCATCGAGGCCCTGAAACGGATCAAGGAAATCAGTCCGGGGATACCTGTCATCATTATGACCGCCTATGCTTCGGTCAGCACATCCGTGGAGGCCCTGAAATCAGGAGCCTACGATTATTTGACCAAACCGCTCGATATTGATGAACTTAAGATCCTGATTAATAAAGCTCTGCGGCATAAACAATTGGAAAAGGAGAACATATATCTTAGGGAACAGCTTAAAGATCGCTTCGATTTCTCAAAAATCATTGGTCAAAGTTCTGCGATGCGCAAATTGCTGGAGACAATCGAGATAGTTGCTCCAACTGAAGCCACCGTGCTCATCACCGGTGAAAGCGGTACGGGCAAGGAACTCATAGCTAACGCCATCCATTTGAACAGTCCGCGCCGTGACAAACCACTGATAAAAGTCAACTGTGCTGCCCTGCCTGAAGCCTTATTGGAAAGCGAGCTGTTCGGTCACGAAAAAGGTGCTTATACTGGAGCAATGAAACGTCGGCAGGGCCGTTTTCAATTGGCTCATAAGGGGTCAATATTCCTGGACGAAATCGCTGAGATGGCGCCTCAAACACAAGTCAAGATTCTTCGCGTGCTTCAGGAGCGCGAGTTCGAACCCTTAGGCAGTTCGAATACTGTTAGGGTAGACACCCGCGTGATCACTGCAACAAACAAAAACTTGAAAGAAGAAATTAAGGAAGGCCGCTTCCGCGAAGATCTTTATTTCCGAATCAATGTTGTCACCGTAAGCGTTCCGCCTTTGCGCGAACGGCGTGAAGATATTCCATTGCTGACGGATTTCTTTCTTAAACAGTATGCCGAAAAGAACAGGAGACTTATAAAAGGTTTTACGCCGCGGGCAATCGATATACTGATGCGTTACGACTGGCCCGGAAATGTCCGGGAACTTGAAAACATGATAGAACGCGCAGTGATTATGGCTCGAGGAGATATGATAACCCCGAACGAATTTCCTGATACCTTACGGGCCCTGGACCCAGAGTTATTAAAATCTGAGATCGATCTCACTCCGGGAAGATCTCTCAAAGATGTCGAAAAAAAAATGATTCTAATGACTTTGGAGGAAACCAAAGGCAATCGTACCCATGCTGCAAAGATTCTTGGTATCAGCCGCCGCACCCTGCAGTTAAAACTTAAAGAATACGGTATTAATTGAACGTCTCGGAATTTCTATAATTTAATAAGTCTGCTTTCAAAGGACTCATTTTATTCAAAAAGCTTTTTGTATCCACTATATCCTTCTTTTTCTAAATCTTCTTTTGGTATAAACCGGAGGGCTGCAGAGTTTATGCAAAAACGAAGTCCTGTGGGTTCAGGCCCGTCCGGGAAGACATGCCCAAGGTGGGAATCTGCGTATTTACTTCTAACTTCGGTTCTTACCATAAAAAGACCTTTGTCTTCCATCTCGATAATATGATCCGGTTCGATGGGTTTTATAAAACTTGGCCAACCGGTTCCTGAATCAAATTTGTCAACCGAACTGAACAGCGGTTCGCCGGAAACAATATCAACATAAATTCCATCTGCTTTATTATTCCAATATTCATTATCAAACGGTCTTTCCGTACCATT
>MAXL01000389.1 GCA_001751005.1 Desulfobacterales bacterium S5133MH16 | reverse complement strand
TTCTGGGCCCGTATCATGTACTCATATTGCCCGCTCCAGACCAGGCTGTATCCGGGCGGCAGTTTGATTTTTTCCCTAACCGCTTTTTGCGCTGTTTTGACATAAGTTCCCACATCAATGCCTCTGAGGTCTACATAGATCCAGGCAGTGTTGCGAGCGTTTTCGCTTTTCACCACCGGAGGACCTTTGACGATCCGAATATCGGCAAGTTGTGTGATGGGGATCTGGGCACCGGTGGACGTAGGGATTAGAATTCTTCGAAGTTTTTCAGGGGTATCCCGCAGCTCCGAACCGTAGCGCAGGTTCACCGGATAACGCTCCAGCCCTTCCACTGTTTGAGTGATATTCATCCCGCCGACAGCGGTCATAATAATGTCCTGGACATCTCCTACTGTGAGCCCATATCGTGCCGCCTCCTCTCGCTTAATGTGGTAGTCGAGAAAATTACCGCCGGTGACCCGCTCTGCATATACACTCAGCGTATTCGGCACCTCACGGACTACTGCCTCAACCTTTTCACCCAGTTCATTCAAAACTTCTAAATCTTCACCCATGAGCTTAATGCCAACCGGAGTTTTAATCCCTGTGGAAAGCATGTCGATCCTGGTTTTGATGGGCATGGTCCATGCGTTGGTCAAGCCCGGAAACCGGATCGCGTTATCGAGCTCATCCACCAGCTTCTCTATAGTCATTCCTTCTCGCCACTCCGATTCAGATTTCAGCATAATCGTTGTTTCGATCATGGAAAGCGGCGCAGGGTCCGTGGCTGTTTCAGCTCGGCCAATCTTTCCAAAAACATGGTGGACCTCTGGAAAACTGGCAATAATGCGGTCTGTCTGCTGGAGCAATTCCTTTGCTTTTGTTACCGAAATTCCCGGAAGGGTCGTCGGCATATACAGCAAGTCGCCTTCATTCAACGGCGGCATAAACTCCGAGCCGATGCTCTTCCAGGGGATATAGGTCACAGCCAGAATCACGATTGCCAACAACACGACTATCGTCTTGACTTTTAGCACCAGTTTAATCACCGGGCGATAGATCCAGATGAGAATTCGGTTAACCGGGTTTTTCTGCTCAGGCCGGATTTTTCCCCGGACCATATACCCCATGAGTACAGGGACGATTGTAATAGCCAAAAAAGAAGCTCCCAGCATGGCATAGGTTTTAGTAAAGGCTAGGGGTCTGAAAAGCCGTCCCTCTTGTGCCTCCAGAGTAAATACCGGCAGGAAGCTGATTGCGATAATCAGTAAAGAGAAGAAAATGGCCGGTCCTACTTCCTTGGCCGCATCACGAATCAGATCCCAGTGCGGTTTTTTCCCGCCTTCGTGTTCGATATGCTTGTGGGCATTTTCGACCATGACAATGGAGGCATCCACCATGGCCCCAATCGCGATGGCAATTCCCCCCAGGCTCATGATGTTTGCATTGAGGCCTTGCCTTTCCATAATGATAAAGCTGATCAGCACGGCCACAGGAAGGGTAAAAACGATGACCAGCCCACTTCTGATGTGAAGCAGAAAAATGATGCAGACAATCGCCACCACAAGGCTTTCTTCAAAAAGGGTTTTTCTTAGATTGTCCACAGCTCTCAGGATTAGAGACGAGCGGTCGTAAACTGTCTTTAGACGCACGCCTTCCGGTAGCCCGGACTTTAGCTCTTCCATCCTCTTCTTGACATTTTTAATAACCTGAAGGGCGTTTTCACCGTAACGCATGATGACGATACCTCCAACTACCTCCGCGGTTCCGTTGATATCGGCAATGCCGCGCCTGAGTTCGGGACCGATTTTAATGGTGGCAATATTTCGCAATAAAACAGGCGTGCCCCGTTTATCGACAGCAAGGGGTATTGTGTAAAGATCCTCAATACTTTTAATGTAGCCCAGCCCCCGTATCATAAATTCGGTTTCACCCATCTCTACCAGCTTGCCGCCTACATCATTATTGCTGCGCTGGATGGCCTTTTTCACCTTCTGTAAGGGTATATTGAACGCCACCAGCTTATTCGGGTCCACAATCACCTGGTACTGCTTAACATAGCCGCCAATAGAGGCGACTTCGGCAACCCCTGGTACGCTGGCGAGTTCATAGCGCAGGAACCAGTCCTGAATGGATCGCAGTTGGGCCAGATCATGCTTATCGCTCTCCAGAGTATATTCATAAACCCAGCCTACGCCGGTGGCGTCCGGCCCTAACGTGGGCGTAACCCCAGGAGGTAAACGCCCTGAAACAAAATTAAGATACTCCAGTACCCGGCTGCGAGCCCAATACAGATCGGTTCCGTCCTCAAAAATGATATAAACAAAAGATAAACCGAAAAACGAATATCCCCGGACGACCTTGGCAAACGGGACCGATAGCATCGCAGTGGTCAAGGGATAGGTAATCTGGTCTTCCACCACCTGGGGAGCCTGGCCCGGATATTCGGTCATGATAATGACCTGCACGTCGGAAAGATCCGGAATGGCATCCAGCGGTATTTTCAACATCGAATAGATGCCGGCCGCAATGATAAAAATCGTCATCAAGATTACCAGAAACTTGTTTCTTATGGATAAATCTATTATTTTTTCTATCATTTCAGGCCCCTCTTTCAGGTTTTCCAATCTGAAAAAATCATTTCGAGCATATTAATATCCATGTATGTACTACTTTTGATGCGTTTTCGAAGTTTCAGTCTTCTCATCCATCTTCATATCTGACATGTCGAGATCGTCCGCTTCCATCTTCATGGGTTCAGCAGAAGCCGGAGTTGAACTTTGCTGCCGGACTTCCAACATCTTTTGAATGGCCTCGCGCAAACGGCTTTCCGAATCGAGCATGAACTGGGCGGAAAT
>MAXL01000388.1 GCA_001751005.1 Desulfobacterales bacterium S5133MH16 | reverse complement strand
TTTACAAATCCGACGACCAACTCATATAAAAGACTTGTTCCCGGGTTTGAAGCCCCGGTAAACCTGGCCTATTCAAGCCGGAACCGGAGTGCGGCAATTCGTATCCCCATGTATTCAGCGTCTCCCAAGGCAAAACGGATAGAGTTCAGAACTCCTGATCCCTCGTGCAACGGTTACCTGGCGTTCTCCGCCATGCTTATGGCAGTCATAGACGGTATCCAGAACAAGATTGACCCTGGCGAACCTCTTGATAAAAACATATATGATCTTCCACCGGAAGAACTTGCTGAAGTGGAGTCAGCTCCCGGCTCATTAGAAGAAGCCCTTGACGCCCTCAAGGATGATCATGAATTCCTTTTAAAAGGTGATGTCTTCACCCAGGATGTAATAGATATGTGGATTGAATACAAAACGGAAAACGAAGTTAATCCCGTGAAACTCAGGCCACATCCGCATGAGTTTTTCCTCTATTTTGATATATAGCCCCTCCTGAAAGGGGTCTGCTCTCCCTGATTAAGGCGTGCTGATCCCTTTTACCAGAATGATTTGTTCTCAACTTTTGATATACTACTTGTCAAGTTGGTTAGCGGGATGTGCTACCTGACACAGAGATTTGATTAAATGGACGTTTTACAAAGGTCTCAATACAAGGCGCGTTACCGGGGATGTTTTCGATTCATATCGGCAGGACAAACATGGAGATCACAGTTTTGGTTCTACCATTGATTTAAATGATTATATTGAGAATCGAGGTTTTCTGACAATAACGTTAACCCGAAGCCAGCCATATAAAAGTGGAAAATAGCTTCCAAGCCTATTTACTATGTGCGGAATAGCAGGAATAATTAATTTTAACTCTAAAGAAGATATGCAGGATCTTCTCAGGCGCATGATTGGTCTTCTCCACCATCGTGGTCCGGATGCTTCTGGTATATATGTCAGCGGTAACGCAGGATTGGCCCATGCAAGATTGAGTATCATAGACCTTAGCGGCGGTGTTCAGCCGATTTATAATGAAGATCGATCTGTGTGGATAGTGTTTAACGGTGAAATATTCAACTACCCTGAACTCCGTGAAGATTTAGTTTCACGGGGCCATCGGTTTTACACTCAAACCGATACTGAAGTCCTGGTGCATCTATATGAGGAACACGGTCCTGCAATGTTTAAAGACCTGAACGGGCAGTTTGCGTTTGCCCTGTGGGACCAAAAAAAGGAAACTCTGCTCCTGGGGCGTGACCGGATGGGCATTCGGCCTCTTTTCTACCATCAAAGCAATGGTCGGCTGGTATTCGGTTCTGAAATAAAGGCATTGTTTGCAGATCCATTGATTCCTCGAAAGCTTGATACACAAACACTTTCAGATATATTTACATGCTGGACTCCGGTAGGTTTTTCCACCCCATTTGAGGATATCAATCAGGTTCCCCCCGGCCATTATGCCATATTCTCTAAAAATGGTTTCAGCACTCATAACTATTGGAAATTATCTTTCAACAGTCAGAGTGATGGATACCAGGATGAGCAGTCACTTTCAGAATGGACTGAAGAATTAAATTATTTGCTTCGTGATTCTGCACGGATCAGGCTGCGCGCGGATGTTCCTGTGGGAGCTTATCTTAGCGGCGGACTTGACAGCACCTATACCAGTGCGCTTGTAAAACGAAATTTCAATAATTTACTTTGTACTTTCTCAGTAAGCTTTACTGACAGCCATTTTGATGAAACCTCTTTTCAGAAGACAGCGGTTAAAGCCCTCAAAACCGAACACCGAGATATCAGATGCTCTGAAAAAGATATCGGGGAAGCTTTCCCTCAAGTAATCTGGCATACGGAAGCCCCGATATTAAGGACAGCTCCTGCTCCCCTTTATCATCTTTCAAAACTGGTCCGAGAAAACAACTTCAAGGTAGTACTAACAGGTGAAGGGGCTGATGAAATATTTGCCGGTTATAATATCTTCAAAGAAGACAGGGTGCGCAGGTTTTGGGCACGAAACCCTGATTCCAGGATGCGGCCAATGCTCCTTGAAAGGCTTTATCCTTATATTTTTAACCAGCAAAAAGGAAAGACAAAAGCATTCTTGGAAGGATTCTTCAAAAAGGGTCTTTTAGAAACCGACTCACCTGCTTATTCACATTTGCTCAGATGGCAAAATACTTCTAAACTGAAAAATTTCTTCTCTTCTGATTTGCAGAAAGAAACAGATAGTCTCAACAGTTTTATTGATCGGTTTGTTTCAATGTTGCCCTCGGATTTTATGTCATGGCATCCTTTGTCAAGAGCACAATTTACGGAGATCAATCTTTTCCTTTCAAATTATCTTTTGTCTTCCCAGGGAGATAGTATGGCCATGGCAAATTCTGTTGAAGGGCGCTATCCGTTTCTCGACCATCGCGTGGTTGAGTTTGCCACTCGGGTGCCGCCATTTTATAGAATGAACGGGCTTAAAGAAAAATTCATTTTAAAACAGGTAGCTCGCGGGCTTATACCAACTGAATTAATTGACAGACCAAAACAGCCGTATCGTGCACCCATAAGCAAATGCTTTTTTCAGGATCAACCTGTAGATTATGT
>MAXL01000387.1 GCA_001751005.1 Desulfobacterales bacterium S5133MH16 | reverse complement strand
TTCGGCTCGGGCTAACGCGTGCTAAAGCCCTTCAAACAGTCAGTCGGTTTCCAAGAGAAACACGCCGTCGCTACGCTGCACTGAAATCAAATGCGTTTACCCTGTCAATTTGTTAATTTTATCTTGACAAATTTCTGTAATGAATTAATAATAATCATTTTCTTAAATGAAAGTTAGGGTCAGTTACCTTGAGGAGGGATCAAGTATATGTACGCTATCGTTAATACAGGCGGAAAGCAATATAAAATTCATCAGGGCGGTGTTTTGAGGGTAGAAAAAATTCCCGGAGAGATCGGCAGCCCTGTCTCTTTTGACAAGGTTCTTATGTTTTCAGACGGAGAAAACGTGAGTATCGGTCGGCCGCTTCTTGATAATGTGGCGGTAAAAGGCCATATAATTGAGCAGGGCAAGGCTAAAAAGATTATCGTTTTCAAGTATAAACGACGAAAAAGATATCGCCGCAAGCTGGGACATCGACAGCAGTATACCGCGATCAAAATAGACAGTATTGAAGCCTAGCAACAGGAAAACATTAGATTTTTGAAAATGTTATCGCTTGTGGCAAGTCGATTTACTTCAAAGAACTTAACAATTACAAAAAAAGATCTCGTGGACGTAACAACGTTGCGAGGTTTGAACAAGGAGTTTACATAATGGCACATAAAAAAGCAGGCGGCAGTTCCAGAAACGGTCGTGACAGTCAGGGGCAGCGCAGGGGCGTAAAGCGATATGGCGGTCAAAAAGTAAAAGCCGGTAATATTCTGGTTCGCCAGTTGGGAACAAAAGTTCATCCCGGAGACAACGTGGGCATGGGCAGGGATTACACCCTGTTTGCCAAAATTGATGGTTTTGTTGCTTTTGAGAGGCTGGGTCGTTCTCGGAAAAAAGTAAGCGTTCATGCAGCGTGAAATTCATTGATGAAGCGATTATTACCGTTTGGTCCGGTAATGGCGGCAGAGGCTGTGTCAGTTTCAGACGTGAAAAGTTTATTCCACGCGGAGGACCGGACGGTGGAGACGGGGGCAAGGGCGGTGATATTGTTTTAAAGACAACATCAAGAAAACGGACCCTGTATCAGTTTCGATTTAAGAAACATTTCAAAGCCAAAAACGGCGCCCATGGCCAGGGCAAACAAAAGACCGGGAAAAACAGTCAAGACCTGATCATAGAACTCCCACCCGGAACCCTGGTAACTGATGCCGACACCGGAAAAGTTATAACAGACTTAGTCAAATGTGACAAAATATTTGTCCTGGCAAGAGGCGGTCGAGGCGGTCAGGGCAATGCACGATTTAAAACTTCAAAAAACCGGTCCCCCCGGTTTGCCCAGCCCGGTGAACCGGGTGAAACCAAAACCTTAAAGCTGGAACTCAAACTTCTGGCGGATGTCGGTATCATAGGCCTTCCCAACGCAGGCAAGTCCACCCTTATTACCGCGGTTTCTTCAGCGCGTCCCAAGATAGGCAATTATCCTTTTACTACGCTTTTCCCCAGCCTGGGCGTTGTTCAAACCGGCTGGGCGGAGCCTTTTGTGGTCGCAGATATCCCGGGTTTAATTAAAGGTGCACATAAGGGAACCGGACTCGGCATCAGATTTCTGCGCCACATTGAACGCACTCGCATTCTTATTCACCTTGTCGATGTGTCGGCTATCGATACGGATAATCCCCTGCATGCCTATAACACCGTTAATAAAGAGCTTGCCATGTATAATCGAAAACTGACGGAAAAACCTCAAATTGTGGTCCTTAACAAGATCGATCTGCCGGATGTCCGGGAAGCGGCAAAAAAGTTTCAAAATGCCGTAAAAGAAAAACAAGTCATATTAATTTCAGCTCTCACCGGTAAAGGCATCCAAGATTTGAATTCAAAAATCATTCAATTACTAGACAAGCCCCATGAATGATAACAGAAAATTGATTTTTAATAGTGCCAGGCGTGTCGTGGTAAAAGTCGGCAGCAATGTTCTGACCGAAGACCAGGGGTTGAATTTAAAAGCGATCCGATCCGTCAGCAGACAGATATGTCGGCTGATTGACGGTGAACGGGAGGTTATTCTTGTTTCTTCCGGGGCTATGGCCTCAGGTATAAAGAAAATTGGTCTTGACAAAAGGCCGGATGAGATTCCAAAGCGTCAGGCGGTTGCTGCCGTGGGGCAGGCCGGACTTATCATGGAATATGAAAAGGCTTTCGCACGGGATCATAAACAAGTCGCCCAGATTTTGCTTACCGGCGATGACCTTAACAACCGAAAAAGATACCTGAATGCGCGTAATGCCATCTTAATGCTGTTGTCATGGTACGTTGTTCCCATCGTCAATGAAAACGATACCGTGATGATCGAAGAGATTCAGTTTGGAGACAATGACAACCTCGCGGCCATGATTACACTCCTGACGGATGCGGATATTCTGATCAATCTCACAGACATTGACGGTCTTCACACCAAAGATCCCCGCACCAACCCTGATGCGGAATTGATTCCGGTTGTGTCCACCATCAGTAAGGATATTATAAGATTTGCCGGAGAAATTCCCGGGGCTCTCGGTACCGGCGGCATGCTCAGCAAAATAAAGGCTGCCAGAAAGGTTACCGCGGCCGGAATTCCAATGGTTATTGCAAATGGTAACAAACCCGATATCCTGAAAAAACTTTTTTCCGCCGAGGAGTTTGGAACTTTTTTTGTACCCAAAACCAAGAAGCTCAAAAGCCGAAAATGTTGGATAGCCTTTACGTTGAAACCCAAAGGGGTTCTTATGGTCGATGACGGCGCTGCCGCTGCAATTACGAACAGAGGCAAAAGCCTTCTTCCCAGCGGTATCGTCGGTGTAGAAGGGGATTTCGGTGTGGGCGCCCCGGTGGAATTCAAAAAAGGTGACCATGAGACACTGGGCACCGGTCTAGTCAACTACAGTTCAACCGATATTCGCAAGATCATGGGACTTAAATCCAACCAGATTAAAAAGCGTCTCGGGTATAAGCTTTATGATTATGTTATTCACAGAGATAACCTGGCTATTACGGCTGAAAATAATTAGTTTGTTAAAGGGGAAGTCAGATGTCTATTGAATCGACAATAATGGAGATGGCCAAAGAAGCGCGAGCTGCTTCAATGGAGATTGCCAGATGTACTTCAAACAAAAAAGATGAGGCTTTGCTTAAAATAGCAGATAAAATTGAGGCCCAGGCAACTTATATTCAGGAAGAGAACCATAAGGATCTTGTCATGGCGAAAGAGATGGGTCTGTCGGATGCCATGATGGATCGCCTTACCGTAACAGACGCGACCGTCACATCCATGGCAAAAGGGTTAAGGGAGGTCTTCCAACTTAATGATCCCGTGGGTTCCACAAGCAAGGCATGGCTGAGACCCAACGGCCTGGAAATTTCACGGATGCGCATACCCCTCGGTGTGATCGGCATAATCTACGAATCGCGTCCCAATGTCACAATAGATGCCGCAGGCCTTTGTCTGAAAGCAGGGAATGCGGTCATTCTTCGAGGCGGATCAGAAGCGCTTCATTCAAACCAGGCTCTGGCGAGTATCATTAGCCAGGCACTTGCTGAAACCGG
>MAXL01000386.1 GCA_001751005.1 Desulfobacterales bacterium S5133MH16 | reverse complement strand
TCTCTGCGTTATGCTCAAAAAATAATCCTCGAAATATCAACTATATGCCTGCGGTTATTTTTTTCGCATGCCTTGATCTTGAACAAAAATCCTCATTTCTGGATGGACACTAACTAAAAACAATTTTCAATTCATTTTCAGGAAGGATGTTCTCTTCTAATACGATTTCTCTAATGCTCTTTCCTTTCTCATTGGCCTTGGCTGCAATTAAGGCTGCCTTGTCATAACCCACATGAGGAACCAGATATGTGGCCATGGCCAGGCTTTTTTCAATATTTTCCGTGCACTTTTGCCTGTTGGCGTTGATGCCGCTGATGCATTTTTCAGCCAAAAGCTTAGCTCCGGAAGAAAGGAGATCTATGGATTGTAAAAGATTGTAAGCAATCACCGGCAACATGACGTTCAGCTCTAAATTGCCGGACTGTCCACCCACCATGATCGTTGTATCGTTTCCCATGACCTGGGCCGCCACCTGAATCACGGCTTCCGGGATAACCGGGTTTATCTTTCCGGGCATTATGGAAGATCCGGGCTGAAGCGCGGGAATAGATATTTCACCCAGCCCGCACCTGGGTCCGGAAGCAAGCCACCGGATGTCATTGCAAATTTTCACTAAACTTACGGCTATGGTTTTTAAAGCCCCGCTGGTTTCAACAGCGGCATCCTGGGCTCCCTGGGCTTGGAAATGATTTTCTGCCTTTTTGAAATCAAGTTTTGAATGTTCTGAAATAAGCGCAATAACTCTTTTTGCAAAATCAGGATGGGTATTTAAACCGCTTCCAACAGCCGTTCCCCCCAGGGCAAGCTCTGCAAGACGGTCTTCAACAGCTTCAATCCTTTTTATTCCAAGCGCCACCTGTCTTGCATATCCCCCGAACTCATCACCGAGGAATATGGGCACGGCATCCTGGAGATGGGTCCTTCCGATTTTTTTGACATCATCAAATTTCGCTGCCTTATGCAAAAGACTTTCTTGAAGAGTGACAAGGGAGGGAATCAGGTGATTTTTAATCAAAGTTAAGGCAGTCATATGTATGGTCGATGGTATCACATCATTACTCGACTGACCCAGATTAACGTGATCATTGGGATGAACCGGAGATTTTCCTCCTTTTTTTCCTGTAATTATCTGGTTTGCCCTTGAGGCAATAACTTCGTTCATGTTCATGTTTGTGGAAGTGCCTGATCCTGTCTGGAAAATATCCACCACAAATTGGTCATCAAATTTTCCGTCAATTACCTCCTGTGCAGATGCAACAATGGCACCGGATATCTTTTTGTCCATCAGACCCAGCTCAGTGTTTACCATGGCAGCACATTTTTTCAGAAGGGCAAGGGAATAAATAAATGATAAGGGAAATGTAAGCCCGCTTACAGGGAAATTTTCAACTGCCCTTTGTGTGCTTGCCCCAAAATAAGCCCTTTCAGGGACATCTATGGTCCCTAATGAATCTTTTTCTTTTCTGTATTTCATCAGCCACCTTTTTTTATTTCTCAACCGTTATTTTTACTGATACCTTTACTTAATTTAACATTGAGATCCTGGCCCTCCGGGTCAGGATTTTTTAAATTTTCTTTCGGGGGCAAATACAAATTGTGCCCCTTTTGAGTAGGATTTTTATTTTTAGAACCATAATCTAATACAATAACCGTGCCAAAACACGGAATGAAGCAGATTTGATATATTTTGGCATGAGCATTGCAGTATAAATTTTAATAAGATTTTTAAAGAAAAAAATTGGCGGATTCTCTTTAACGCGTTATAAAGGAGGTACGACATGGCTAAAAAACATTACAAGATTGAAACATCATGCCCTCAATGCGGATGCAGCGCTGTTTCGCATCTTTCTACCGAGGAAATCAGAGAAAGATTCGGTGATGTTCCAAACGTTGAGATGGAGTGTAGTGAATGTATGATCAAATATCAAACTGATATGAAGAAAGCATGCCCGGAGTGGGATAAGGAATGCGGGATGGATAAATAATCGAAAATTGTGAATTCGTAAAAAGCCAGATTATGCCGCTTCGCGGCACTGTAACCGAAAATAACTTATCAATCATATCAAAAGGTTATGATTTAGTTATTTGAAAGTCAAAAAACGGCTTTTTACGAATTCATAAAAAAAGGACAAAAGAGATGGTATATGATTTTACTGCGGATGATGTATTTGAAATGGCCGAACAACTCGAAAGGAACGGCGCCGACTTCTACAGGAAAGCAGCTGAAAACGTATCCGATCCTTTGGCCAAGGAGCTTTTAATCGGACTTGCGGAAATGGAAGATGAACACGAAAAGACCTTTGCTTTATTGAGGGCCGATCTGTCCAATGCCGAAAAAATCACAACCGTTTTTGACCCGGAAAATGAATCTGCCCTTTATCTTCGTGCACTTGCAGATACTCGTGTCTTCTTTGAAAAAAAAATTGATATTTCATCGATGAAAGATATTCTCAAGGCTGCCATTGTTGCCGAGAAAGACTCGATAGTATTTTACCTGGGCTTAAAGGATCTTGTCCCGGATCAACTGGGGAAGAACAGGCTGGATACAATTATCAAAGAGGAGATGGGGCATATTAGAATTCTCAGCAAAGAGCTTATTTCTCTTAACGAATAATTTTCATGCCTGTCTCATGATACAACTATGTATCAATAATAAACATGAGACGATTTTCAATTTTATCCGCTCTTACAATACATTCACTCAATACAGACCTCGTAAGCTGCCGCCTCAGAAATCCTACAACCTGCTGAAATTAAAGGTTTCTTAATATATATTGATTTTCTGCTATTCTTTTAAAAAATTTTCTCCATTTGGCACGAAACTTGACTAAGTTAATAATAATGAATAATATTTTTATATATTTAATCTTTATTATGACGATTATCAGGGTTCATTTTGTATACTAATACAGGAGGATACCATGTGGGAATATACCGAAAAAGTAAAAGATCATTTTTTAAATCCGCGAAATGTGGGCGTGATAGAAAACGCTGACGGTGTTGGCGAAGTCGGCTCACTGGCATGCGGTGATGCTTTAAAACTCACTTTAAAAGTTGATGGCGATAAAAGAATTAGCGATGCAAAATTCCAAACATTCGGTTGTGCAAGTGCCATTGCATCATCTTCCGCTTTAACCGAAATGATCAAGGGAATTACAATAGATGAAGCGGAAAAAATTACGAATAATGATATTGCAGAATATCTTGGAGGACTTCCAAAGGAAAAGATGCACTGCAGTGTTATGGGCCGTGATGCTTTAGAAAAAGCAATAGCCAATTACCGGGGCGAACCGGAAAAACGGGTTGACGGTGAAATTGTGTGTGAGTGCTTTGGGGTAACCGATCTTGAAATCCAAAGGGCGGTTAAGGAAAACAACCTGAAAACCATCGAGGATGTCACGGATTATGTTAAAGCAGGTGGCGGGTGTGAGAGTTGCCACGAAAAAATTCAGGAAATCATTGCATCTGTTAACGGCACACCCGTTACGGAAAAGACCAGACCTTCGGGATTGACCAATATCCAGAAAATCAGGCTTATTGAAGAGACATTGGAACGTGAAATCAAACCCGAACTGAAAAAAGACGGCGGCGGTATTGAATTTATTGATTTTGCCGATAATACGGTCTTCGTAAAATTGCGTGGCACTTGCTCGACATGCAGCGCATCTCAAGTGACGTTGAAACATTATGTGGAAACAAGGATAAAGGAACTGGTTTCTCCTGAACTGGTTGTAGAAGAGGTGAAACAATGAAGACGATATATGTGGATAATAACGCAACAACACGGGTCGCCCCGGAGGTACTGGAAGTGATGCTTCCATATTTAAGTGAGTTTTACGGCAACCCGTCCAGTATGCATTCCTTTGGCGGGAAAGTAGCGCATAAGATCGAGGAAGCGCGCGCAAAAGTTGCATCGTTGATCAACGCATCACCCGATGAAATTATGTTTACCAGTTGTGGAACCGAAAGTGACAGTACGGCTATCCATGCGGCAATCTCGTCTGTCCCCGATAAAAAACATATTATAACCTCAAGGGTAGAACATCCTGCCGTAAAGAATTTATTTGAATATCTTTCAAAAAAGGGCTACCGCGTCACATTTGTTCCGGTTGACCGAAAGGGAATGCTTGACCTCGATTATCTTTACAACAGTCTTACTAATGACACCGCCATTGTCAGTATTATGTGGGCAAACAACGAAACCGGTATGATTTTTCCGATCGAAGAAATATCACAGGTCATAAATAAAAAAGGGATTGTTTTTCATACCGATGCGGTTCAAGCTGTCGGCAAGATGCCGATCGATGTCAGCAAATCAGAAATAGACATGCTGTCTATTTCAGGGCTTAAGACTCATGCAC
>MAXL01000385.1 GCA_001751005.1 Desulfobacterales bacterium S5133MH16 | reverse complement strand
AGGGTTATCTTATATAAATCCTTGTATGGTCCCACCTTAAGGTATTTCAAACACTCGTGAACCGATTGATAATTCATAGGTATTGTCCAGCCATCACATTTTCCGGCTATGGCTGCCGGCGAATCCGAGGGCATTCCAATAAGCGCTATTGCAACTTTTTCCGCCAGTTCATTCGGAGTGTGTTTGAGTTTTGCCATGGGCCATTCCGGATATCCCCGGGTTGAGTGAGGAAATGGCGGGCAATACATCATATCCTGGCTGTGTTCATGTACCACGTAAAAATTTCGAAGATCGATCTTTCCTTCCGCATCCATTCGTATCAATGTATCGACCCTTACAGTTCCGGCATCAACCACGCCGTCTCTAACCGCATAAACCACAGTATCCTGTGGGACGTTAAATTTAAGATCTTTGAAGTCTCTGTACGGATCAATCCCTCTTTCTTTCAATTCGCGCCATGCCATCCTCCAGCCCCCCAAAGAGCCTTCCGCTACGGCCATGAAGGTCTTTCCTTTGAGATCATTGAGCTGTCGCATGTCTTTCCGATCCGCCCTCCAGAAAATCGCTCCCCAATATTTGGTATAAAAGCTATCGAGACACCGGTTCTTTAATGTAGCGATACGGTTTGCTCCATACCTGTGTTCCAGTTCCACATAAAAGGATGGGTTAGTCAGAATAAAATCGACTTCTCCCCTTTCAACAGAAGAGTAAATTTGCTTATGATCAAGCGGTATAATCACAAAAGTCCTGTCCGGAATCCTGGCTGATAGATATTGGGCAGTGGATGACCACTTTTCCAGGCACTGCTCCGCTCCTCTTATGGCCAGGACGCCAATTTTTACCGGATTTTCTTCTCCCCAGGAGATGCCTGTAATTAATAAGGTAAACAGGAAGATCATAATCCGGCATTTAATAATAAGTCTATTGATCATTTTTCTTATACTCCATCTCTTTCATAATCCCTTTGAGCGTTTCCAGAGCCTCATCATAGTCATAGCCACTTATCTGGTTTTCAAGATCTTGGATTGTTGAGCTGTCAAGATGTTTCTTGACAGTATCCATATGCTTTACAACCGCTCTAGGATCTGCATGATCGAGGGCCTCGGCAAGCTGTTTCAGTATGGGTTTGAGTTGTTCTATATCCACTTTTTTCTCTTTGTAATATAAAGGCTCGATTTTCTGAGTTTCAATAAGTGACTGTAATGATTCCAGAACCTGATTCAGAGCGGTTTCCATTTTGTCGATCAAAGAAGAGGAAGGGGGTTTGACTGTTTCCTCTCTGCATACCGTTTCCAATTCTTGTGCCGCCTCATGCAAATCATAAGCACCGATATTGCCAGCACTCCCTTTGAGACTGTGAGCCAAATGCATGAGTGATTCCCAATCCTTTTCATCAAGAGCGGCTCTTATTTTGTTCATAGTATCCTTATTGTACCTTAAGAATCCGATAAGGATGCCTTTGAAAGTATCATCGTCTATATTCAGAGCCTTCAAGGCTTCTTGAATATCGATTCCCGGCAGACTCCTCGGAAGTTCTTCGATTTTCGTAATCGGTCTTTCCGCTGCGACGGCTTCCGGATCTTTTGCAAGCGGAGGTCTTTTTCTCTCTTCCACCAATTTCCATATCGTGTGGAATAATCTGTCCTGACTTATGGGCTTAGATACGTAACCATCCATTCCTGCTTCCATGCACTTTTCCTCGTCACCTTTCATAGCATGTGCTGTCATTGCGATTATGGGAAGCGATTTAAGGCTCAGGTCTTTTCTAATTGTTCTTGTTGCCTCATATCCATCCATTATCGGCATCTGAATATCCATGAGTATTGCATCAAAGTCGCCCCTTTGAACAGCCTCGATAGCCTCTTTTCCATTATTTGCAATCTCGGCAACGATTCCTGCCCTTTCCAATATTGCCAATACGATTTCCTGGTTAGTGAGATTGTCTTCAACCACAAGAATTCGAACTCCTCTGAGGCGTTTTTTGTAAATAGATGCCTTGGTAATGATAGGCTTTTCATCTATCTCCCTTCTCAGCTCTTCTTTTCCAAATGCATCCAAAATAGCATTAAAAAGCGTTGATCGAAATATGGGTTTGGTGAGGAAACCGTTGATCCCGGCTTTTTTGGCATCCAGTTTTTCCGCCTCTTTTCCGAAAGCAGTCATAAGAATTATCGGGATGGTCAGTTTCAGATCCTTTCGGATTCTTCTCGAAGTCTCAATACCATCCAACTGGGGCATCAGCCAAGCCATCATGACCAGTTCGATCGGGTTTTCCCGAGTCTGGTTTTCTTTCAGCCTTTTCAGCGCCTCTTCGCCAGATGAAACCGATATTACATTAAAACCAAAAGACCCCAGCATCTTTTTCATGATGATTCTGGTGTCTTTGCTGTCGTCAACTACCAACACGTTTAAACCCTGAATATCCGGGGGGGGCACGAGCTTTCGTTCCTCAACCGCAGGTTGCTGGCCCAAAAGTAAGGTAAAGGTGAAAGTGCTCCCTTTCCCCAATTCACTTTCGACCCTGATATCGCCGTCCATCATCTCCACCAGTTTTTTACAAATGGATAATCCAAGTCCGGCGCCCTCGTATTTGCGCGTGGGGGATGTATCGGCCTGGCTGAAAGGTTTAAAAAGTTTGGATAGGTATTCCGGCGCCATTCCAATGCCGGTGTCTTTTACGAAAAATGTGAGTCTAATCTGATCTGTTTTCCCAGGGATAGATGATTCTCTTGAAGTTTTTACCCCAACAAGGATTACTCCTCCCTTTTTTGTAAATTTGACAGCGTTGCTT
>MAXL01000384.1 GCA_001751005.1 Desulfobacterales bacterium S5133MH16 | reverse complement strand
GTTTACACTGACTATTGGGCCTTTGAAATGAGGGCTTCTGTAATGTATGGCTTTTGCTATCAGTTCTTTGCCGGTGCCTGTTTCTCCGACAATAAGGATTGAAGTATCCGCACTTTCTGCAACCCTTTTTACGATTTCCATAATATCGGAGATCGCATCGCTCTCGCCTATGAAGCAGGGCATATTCTCTTTGAGATATTTTTCATGAAGCATCTGGATCTCTTTTCGCATTGAGATCGTTTCAAGAGCGACCCGAACATTTGCTATTAAGGAATCCATCTTAAGCGGCTTTACCACGTAATCATAGGCTCCGAGTTTCATGGCGCTGAGCACCGTTTCTACATCCTCATATGCGGTAATCATAATGACTATTATTTCCCGATACTTCTCTTTAATTACCTTCAGCGCTTCAACTCCGCTCATACCCGGCAGACCGATATCAAGAAGAATCAGATCAGGAGAATCGCTTTCCAAAGCATCAATAACCGCCTCGGCTGAAGCAAATGCCTTTACCTGGTATTCTTTTTTCAGTGCAAGGGTGACGCCTTCTCTTGCTACCCTCTCATCATCAACAACAAAAACAGAGTAATTCGTCATCTCGAGCCTATCCTTTTCTCAATCGGAAGTTCGATACTGAACTCAGCGCCGTCCCACTCGCTCGTGCCTACAGTGATCGTACCGCCGTGGTCGGCAACAATTCTCTGGGCAAGACTCAGCCCAATACCTGATCCATCAGTATGTGTTGTAAAAAATGGATCAAATATTCTCTCCCTTAGCTTCAAAGGCACGCCGGGTCCAGAATCGGCAACACTTATAAAAAGACTTTTATTTTCAAAATAAGATGTAACCTTTATCCTTTTTTTATCATCTTTTTCGTTTATTACTTGAGTTGCATTATTAATCAGGTTTAACATTACCTGTTCCACCAAGTGCGCATCTCCATAGCACTTCGGCATATTATCAGCCAGAGATGTTTCTATTTTAATACCTTTTTTACGCAAGGTAGCTGTGGAAAGCTTAATGGCCTCCGACAAAGATTGATTCAGGTTTATCTTAACCATTTTAGTGATGCTGGGTCTGGAAAAATCAAGAACCCTTTTGATAACAGATTCAATTTTATTGGACGCAGTCTGGATTTGCCCTGCTATCTTTTTTATCATTTTAATGTTGTCATGACTCAAGGTATCAGCATCGCAAAGATCTTCCATGGTGTATAAATAGGAGTTAATACCGGTTAGAGGGTTTCTTATTTCATGAGCGATTCCGGCAGCAACCCTCCCCAGCGAGGCCATTTTGTGTTTTATCATGACCAGGTACTCCAACTCTTTAGCCCTGGTAATATCCATCATATTCACCAGTATTGCTTCCTTGCCAAGATAATTGAATGCGCTCGCATGGCACTGTACCCATTTTATATCTACCTGATCACTGAATTTACATGAGGGGCTGAACCTGAAATCTGTCTCAACCGTTTGTGCTTTACCTGAAAGAATGCCCTCATATAACTTTTTAATTTTAGAAATATCATCTGGATGGATAAATTGGAATTTAGTGATTTCAAATGAATCTGGCAATTCCCCCAATAAGTTTCTTTGTACTCTATTCTTATAGACAATTTTATTGTCCTGGATAATGCAAATTCCGATCAATGAATTTTCAACCAGATTACGGAATCTCTCCTCGCTTTTCCGAAGTGCACCTTCGGTCTCTTTACGATTGTCTCTAAGCCTTTTATTCTCAAGAGCATTTTCTATGGTCTTTAATAATTCCTGTTGCTCAAAAGGCTTTCTAATATAATCATAGGCTCCTTTTCTTAACGCCTTTATTGCTGATTCTATAGAAGCAGAACCGGTTATGATGATTACTATAGATTCAGGACTTTTTTGTTTGATATGATCCATGACCTTATAGCCTTCCAGGTCTGGCAAAGACAGATCGAGTAAAACAAGGTCAAAGGCAGTCCGGTTAACGCTCTTTATCGCTTCACGGCCGCAATCCGCTCCTACTACTTTGTAGCGCTTTTGAGACAGAAGTTTTTTTAGATACTTACAGACATCTGGATCATCATCTACTACCAGTACATTTGGAATATCGTGCATTTCTCCTCCGTAAAAAATCTTTTTTATCTTTATAGCACAGAATGACCCTGTTTGAAAAGGAACAAAAAATATCATTTCTGCTTGCGTTCCTTGAATCTGAACAGATTAAAAATTGTTAATAGCAGACGATATGTCCGCTTCTACTCATTTAGGCTTAAATTTCTATATGTTGAATTAATACGGTTGATCCAACTTTGATGACTTCGCAAAAAGGCTCCTATACCCCCGCTAAAAAGCAGCGGGATAAAAAGGCGTAGCGGTTTTTCAGGGATGAGACTATACACATAGTATGTCGAATTCCTGAAAAACCGATACAACGCAGTAGATGAGACTTTTTACGACGCCATCAACTTTTTGACAAAAAGATCAAACTGCTGTAACTACTCACGTAGTCAGGCTGAAGCTGTTTAGACTGAGTAGTTACAAAATGTAATATATTATTTCAACCGTTAGAATTAATGACATTTTTCTTTATTAGAGAGTTCGTGTATTATGC
>MAXL01000383.1 GCA_001751005.1 Desulfobacterales bacterium S5133MH16 | reverse complement strand
CTGGTGCTAATCGTTCATATATTGATTTGACTTATGCACCATTACAAACATGACTTTTTGAGTACAGAGTATTGGTGATCGGTCTGGGCCAGGGTTAAGGAGTCGCTACGCTCCGGCTTTTATACAAATTGGCAGTATTCCTTAACTTTAGGCACTTTAGATCACTTTAGATCACTTCACACTTAATTGGCTAAGCATTTTTTTGCCACAAAATGCACAAAATTCAACTTTAAGGAACTAATTTCCTATCAGAAAATCTATGCGTAAAGAAATTATCGGAATATCACTCTTTTTTCTAGTTGTTTTAACGCTGATCAGTTTGTTGTCATACAGCCCGGCAGATCCTTCAATTAACCATGCCACTTCCTCTGGTCATATTCACAACTTCTTCGGGCTGTTCGGAGCCCAGTTGGCCGGTATTCTTATCGGACCGTTCGGTCTTGGGGCATTCTGGGTTCCGGTTTTGCTCCTTCTTACCAGTATTCACTTTTTTCGAGACCACCCTTCCAGGGCAATTATTTTTACCATTACCGGCGGAATTCTCTTGGTTATAACCACCGGAAGTCTGCTGGCAATATATAATGACTACATTATTATTTTTGGAAATAAATTTTCTTCCGGCGGAATCATTGGAATTTTCTTAAAATCATTTCTGGTAAAATATTCCAATGTTATAGGCGGCGTAATTATACTGGTCCTTTTATGGATTATCGGTTTGATTCTGGCCACGGGTTTTTCACCGACAAACTTTTCAAAACGCTCCTGGCGATCCGTTGTTTTTTCGGCAGATCGATTACATACGTTGTTTGTCAAATGGAAAGAACGAAGAAAAAAATCAAAAAAAAGCTCGAAAATAAAAAAAGAACGCGCTGTTGAAAAAGAGCGGGAAATAAAAATAAAAGCTCCCCGACCCAGATCTATAAAAGAAGCTCCGGTTCCCCGACAGGAAGTATTCGAGTTCATGCGTTCTGAACCCGGATTTAGACTTCCTTCTATAAACCTTTTGGACGATTCCAAGGAGAAACCTTCTTCTGCTGATGATGAAAATTTGCGGATGCAGTCAAAACTCCTTGAGAAAAAACTTGACGATTTTAGTGTTAACGGTAAGGTGGTGGCGGTATCGCCCGGTCCTGTCATTACAACCTATGAATATCAACCGGCTCCGGGCGTAAAAATTAATAAAGTAGTAAACCTAACCGACGACCTTGCTTTGGCGCTTCGTGCCACAAGTATCAGGATCGTAGCACCGATTCCCGGAAAAGCGGTGATCGGAATTGAACTCCCCAATACCACCAGAGAGCTTGTAAAATTCAAAGGAATTGTTGCCTCAAGTGTTTTCGAAAAATCAAAATCAGAGCTTACGATCTGTCTCGGCAAAAACATCGTCGGAGATCCTGTGGTGGCAGAACTCGACAAGATGCCGCATCTTTTAATTGCCGGAGCAACCGGAACTGGTAAGAGCGTGGCCTTAAATGCCATGATATGCAGCCTGTTATACAAATCGACTCCGGATGAAGTAAAGCTCATTATGATCGATCCAAAAAGAATCGAACTTTCAGATTATGACGGGATTCCACATCTTATTACCCCTGTCGTAACAGATGTAAGAAAAGCAACCAATGCCCTTTTCTGGACGGTACGCGAAATGGAAACAAGATATGAGTTGCTGTCGGAAAAGAAAGCAAGAAACATACGGCAATATAACCAGAAGATAGATCAGGAAAATACAACCAAACAAGGTGAAGTTTCGGAAAAACTGCCGTATATTGTTGTTATCATCGACGAGCTTGCCGATCTTATGTTGGCAGCATCACGGGACGTGGAGGTTGCGTTGACACGTCTTGCCCAGATGGCCAGGGCTGCCGGTATTCATTTGATACTTGCCACCCAAAGGCCTTCCGTGGATGTCTTGACCGGAATCATCAAGGCTAATTTTCCTACTCGTCTTAGTTTCCAGGTCTCTTCCAGAACCGATTCAAGGACCATAATCGATACCAATGGTGCCGAGAACCTCTTGGGAAACGGGGATATGCTTTTTCTCCCTCCGGGCACGGCAAAGCTCCAGCGAATTCACGGGGCGTTCATATCAGAAGCAGAGCTATCAAGGATCACTGAATTTTTGAAATCTCAAAAGGCGCCGGAATACAATAAGGCCGTAGTTAAATTACCCCCAAAGGAAGAAGATGAATCCGACACCCTGGAGTATGATGAGAGATATGATGATGCCGTGGCACTCATTACAAAATCAAGGCAGGCATCAATATCCATGATTCAGCGCCATTTGCGCATTGGTTACAACCGGGCAGCCCGCATTATTGAAGTGATGGAGAAAGAAGGAATCGTAGGACCTTCAGACGGTGCCAAACCCAGGGTAGTTCTTGTTAAAGGGTATGATGATATTCCTTAGATAGTGCCTGAATGAAAACTGTCTTTTCCGCCAATATCTGCGTCAGACTCAAATTTTAATCCTCGAAATACTACCTGTATTACTGCCTGCCCCGTAGGTCCGGCAGATCGTACTGGGGTGGTTAAAATTTTCGCCTTCCCCTCCGGGGCGTAGGCCCTACGGGCCGGAGGCTTGATCTTAACAAAAAATCCTAGTTTTCGTTCGGGCACTATATAGATTTACGGAAAGTCTCCCTGTCCGCTACAGTAGGAATTGCTTATGCAGCTCGACAGGGAGATTCATAATGGACCCGGCAGTATGAGACTCTTTTCAGACGGTTCATAAAATATCCGGGTTGGTTAATCCCAACTAAAAATGATGCACCCACCGTAGATTCAACCGAAAGCCTTCCGGTCGATTCTCTGCCGATGTTTCGAAATATGTGTTAACGAAAAGATGGTTGTCCTGGGAAAAATGGTATACGCCTCCCGGACCTATAGCGAACACCTGCTCCTTGGAATTTGATACATCCTTGCCATCGACCTCAGTATCCGTGATTTGCTTGAGGTAGTAGCCGTTCACTCCCAAACGCAGCCGCTTTGGCAGCACTTCATAGGCTGTTGCAAAGTTCAGGTGAATGGCCTGTCCTGCCTGGGTGTCATCGGCGTTCCCGAAGCGTCTGTTGGGATCATCGTTTTTATCGTTCCAGAGGTAGTGAATGCGCCAGGAAGTAGTCCATTTCGGTGTAATAAACAGGGTTGCCGCCCAATACGGGTTAAAGGAAAAAAAGTTGCTGCCCGGATTGAGTTCTTTATCATCGTCATATTTACCGGTGGGGAAGATTAATTGGAGCTCGATACGGTGCATGAAGATGGGCCCGTTTTTGCCCATGATGGGGTCCCATTGCAAATAGGGACCGATGAGAATATCGCCAAACCCCGAGCCGTTATCTTCAAGGGGAATCGGTATATCCAGATCCAGATCGAGCGAGGCATAGGGCACAATCACATCGAGGCCCCATTTTCCTCCAAAGAGCAATGCTTTGTCCGACTGATAGATAAATTGAGAGAGGCTGATCCAGGCCTCCAGCTCCTCATCGGCAACTGAAGGCAGGAGACTGTTCCCGTCATCGTCCCTAAAGTCATCCGAACTCCAGTTCTGGACATATTGCGTAAAATAAAAACCGGGGCCGGCAGGGGGTCCGCCGTCCAGAAAACTCGTAAATCCCAAATTCACTGACGGCAAATCATAGCCGTATGCGGAAGGTGATCTTACCAACGATAGAGAAACGCCGAT
>MAXL01000382.1 GCA_001751005.1 Desulfobacterales bacterium S5133MH16 | reverse complement strand
TTCGCGCCAGGATCATGGACCAAAACCGGTGCCTGTACCATGAAGAAAGTCTGCAGTGTACGGACGGATCGTTTTTTGTACTTTTTTCTCCCTTGCCTACGCCCAGGATTCATCGCTCGGTTACCCTGAAGTTATCGGTTTATACTCCAGGAGATACACAACATGTTAACGGACCGCTTCTTTTCCTTTCTCGTGCAGAGGATGCAAGGGTGAAACGGATCTATTACCGGCCGGATCTGTCGAGCCATTCCCCCCTTCTACTCGGCACCAACGGCCGCGGAGGCATGCTCCGGGCGGCTGTTTCCTGGGGAGAGCTTGCCAGCAGGTATGATGCCCTTCTGGCAGCAAATATGAACCCTGAGATCCCTGAAGACCGATGGGTAATGTTTACACAATGCCGGGCATGGCTGGTGTATCAGGACTATTCACAGAAGATCTGCGATGATTGCTTTGATTCTTTTTGTTTCCAGTCCCATGCCCGAGGTGTATGGCGATATCAGGTGCCGACGGGCCAGGGGGAACATGTCTTTCTGACCATATGTATGGAGATGGTTCCCGGAGAAAATTCCATGCGTATGGTTTTTATGCGCGATTCAGCAAAAAGCCGTCAGGGAATGCTGGCAGATCATGAGCCGGTCCGGCTCATCCTGCGTCCGGATATTGAAAGCCGCAATTTTCACGAGACCACTAAGGCCTATCAGGGACCGGAGCATTTATGGCCAGGGGCTGTAAAATCGGATCCGGACGGCTTCACATTTGTGCCCGAACAGGATCACCGGCTGAATTTGAAGATTTCCGAGGGAACTTTTGTGTGGGAGCCGGAATGGCAATACATGGTACACCGGCAAATAGATACTGAACGGGGTTTAGACGCGGATTCGGATCTCTTCAGTCCGGGTTATTTTTCTTCATTCCTGGAAGGAGGGGAATCCGTAACGCTGAGCGCCTATGTTACGGAGTCCCAAGATTCTCATGTTCCGAATCAAAAACCCCGGGTCCGTGATATGGAACCGGAAATTTTTGAAAAAAACAGATTTTGCAAACCGGATGAAGCGTTAAAAACAGCGCTGGATGATTATGTAGTAAAAAGGAACGATTTGAATACGGTAATTGCCGGATATCCATGGTTTCTCGATTGGGGAAGGGACGCCTTGATTTTTGTCAGGGGGTTGATTGCAGCGGGAAAAATAGACGAGGCTCGTTCTATCCTGAAACAGTTCGGACAGTTTGAAAATAACGGGACGATCCCTAATACGATCCGAGGCAAAGATGCCGGAAACCGGAACACTTCTGACGCGCCGCTATGGTTTTTTGTCGCATGTGCCGATCTGGTCCGAATCCAAGGAAATGAAGAATTTCTTGATTCAAAGTGTGGTGATCGAACCATTCGTCATATTCTTTTTTCCATAGCCACTGCTTATGAGCAGGGCACGCCCAACGGTATCCGTATGGACCCGGAATCGTGTCTTATTTTCAGTCCGACCCATTTTACCTGGATGGACACCAATCACCCTGCAGGCACACCCCGGCAAGGTTATCCCATTGAAATTCAGGCGCTCTGGTTTGCAGCACTATCCTTTTTGACACGCATTGACCCCTCCGGAGATGCCGGCGACTGGACCAATAGAGCTTCCAGGGTTCAGGCGTCGATTTTTAGCCTCTTTTGGCTCGAAAAATCAGGTTACCTGTCCGACTGTCTCCATACCGATTCGGGAAAACCGGCCGCACAGGCGGATCCTGACGATGCTCTGAGGCCGAATCAGCTTTTTGCCGTAACACTTGGCGCTGTCTCCGACCCTACGATTTGCCGTAAGATCGTGGCAGCATGTGAGGAACTGCTGGTACCCGGAGGTGTTCGGAGCCTTGCGGACCGACCTGTCCGCCGACCCATTGCAATTTATCATAATGGAAGAACCATTAACAATCCCCATCATCCTTACCAGGGGCAATATGAGGGAGAGGAAGATTTAAAACGCAAACCTGCATACCATAACGGCACTGCCTGGACATGGCTGTTCCCCAGTTATTGTGAAGCATGGGTAAGAGCCTACGGCAATAAAGGAAAAAACACGGCTTTCTCATGGCTGGCGAGCAGTGCCCCTCTCCTATCCCAGGGGTGCGTAAGCCATGTGCCGGAAATCATGGACGGAGATTTTCCCCACAGACAACGCGGCTGTGATGCACAAGCCTGGGGGGCAAGCGAAATTGTGAGGGTATGGAAGCTGCTCCAAGCTTTGGATTGACTATTTGATAATAGTTGAGTAGTTGAATGGCTGACCAACAAACAATGACAAAGGATAAATGAATATGAGTCATTTACAGACTTTTCAGGTATTCCCTTCCATTCCGGAACCTCTTTCTTTTCTTCAGGTTCTGGCGCGCAACCTTTGGTGGTGCTGGCATCTGGATGCCATTGAACTCTTTCGTCGCATAAGTCCCCGGCTCTGGGAAGCGTCCGGGCGAAATCCCATCGAATTTTTAACCTTAATTCCCCAGAAACAACTGGAGGAGTTGTCAAAAGACGAAAGCTTTCTGGCTCATCAGAAACGGGTGGAAGAACGTTTTGTGGACGATTTAACCCCTGAGGATCCAAGCGAATCTTCATACGGAAAAAAGGGAATTATCGGATATTTTTCCATGGAGTTCGGAATTCATGAAAGTGTTCCTCTGTTTGCCGGAGGTCTCGGAGTTCTGGCCGGTGATCACTTAAAGGCGGCTTCCGACCTTGCACTTCCCTTGATAGGGGTAGGACTTCTCTACCGGCAGGGCTATTTTCACCAGTTTCTGGATCAGGAGGGTTGGCAGCAGGAGGAATATCCGGAAACCGATCTTTATCACCTGCCTGTGGAACGGGCAAAGGATCGTTCAGGAAATGAGGTAAGCATTTCAGTCACCGGACCTGAGGGCGAAATCCGGGCCTCTGTATGGAAAATTATGGTGGGGCCCATTCTTCTTTATCTTCTCGATGCCAATTTGCCGGAGAATTCCCCGGAAATTAGGGAAATAACCTCTCGTCTGTATGCCGGAAATCCAAAGATACGTCTGGCCCAGGAGGTACTGCTGGGAATCGGCGGAATGCGTGCTCTTGAAGCCATGGGAATCTATCCGACCGTGTGCCACATGAATGAAGGTCATTGCGCCTTTGCAACCCTGGAGCGGCTTGCCCGGACGATTTCCTCTTATAACGTCAATCTTGAGACGGCAAAGGAGATTGTTTCACGAACCACGGTCTTTACTACCCATACACCGGTGGCAGCAGGGCACGACGAGTTTCCCGTGGACCTTGTAAAACCGTATCTTAGTTCTTTGGCCAAGAGACTGGGAATAAACGTTGACGAGGTTTTATCGTGGGGGCAACTCATAGAATCCGGGCCAGACACCACCTTTTCCATGTTCGTTCTGGGATTGCGCAGTGCACAATATTGCAACGCCGTCAGCGAATTACACGGCGAGGTGGCCAGACGCATGTGGTCCCATGTCTGGCCCGGCAGGCCGGAAGATGAGGTTCCCATCACCCATATTACAAACGGGATACATATTCCTTCGTGGATTTCCATTGAAAATGCCCTGTTGTTTGAACGCTATCTTGGACCGGATTGGCATTTGGACCTGGGGAACCCGGAAATCGCCATGCGTATTGACGATATTTATGATGAGGAATTGTGGCGTGCCCGCGAAATGAGTCGCAGCCGCCTTATTCGCAATTGCCGAGCACTGATGATAAAGCAACACAAGCGCCGTAATGCCCCAAAAGCGATGATGGAGGATGCTGAATCGGTACTGGACCAGGATATATTGACCATCGCCTTTGCCCGTCGCTTTGCGACTTACAAACGGGCCAATCTTTTGCTTAAAGATCCGGAGCGCTTTGAAGCAATCATTACCTCAAAGACAAACCCGGTTCAGTTTATCTTCGCAGGAAAAGCCCATCCTAAAGATAACGAAGGCAAGGAACTGATCAAGCATCTTATCCAGTTTGCCAGCAGTTCGAATGTACGCCACCGAATTGCCTTTTTAGAAGACTACGATATCAGTATAGCAAGGCACTTGGTTCAGGGTGCGGATGTGTGGCTAAATACCCCCAGACGGCCCTTTGAAGCATGCGGTACATCCGGTATAAAAGCTGCCGCGAACGGAGTTTTAAATGTGAGTATTCTGGATGGCTGGTGGTGTGAAGGATATGCTAAGGGAAGAGGCTGGCGCATCGGAAACGGGGAAGAGTATGCTGATGCGGCCTACCAGGATTCCGTGGAGAGTCAGGCCCTTTATAATGTGCTGGAAAACAACGTTATTCCCTGTTTTTATGAAAGAAAGAATGGGGATGCGCCGGACCGATGGCTCAAGATGATGAAAGAATCAATGAAGATGGCGATGCAGCATTTTTGCGCTCGTATGATGGTGGGCAAATATGAAAAGAAATTTTATCTCCCCGCCGCAAAAAACTTTGCACACCTGACTGCAAATAACGCCAAAGAAGCCGTAATTCTTTCCGCTCAGTATAAACGACTCAGCACCCTGTGGAAAAATATCAGGATTGAGCATCCTGTGAGAAAAGCTGAAGGCCCGTTTCGGGTGGGAGAAAGCTTTGCTGTAACAGCGGTTGTTAACCTGGGGGAACTCCGTCCTGATGAGATAAAAGTGGAACTCTATTACGGGGC
>MAXL01000381.1 GCA_001751005.1 Desulfobacterales bacterium S5133MH16 | reverse complement strand
GATGGCTAAGTAAAAAGGTTCATATACAAGGCGTAGTATTTTTTCAGGAACGAGGCCATACATGTAGTATGCCGAGTGTCTGAAAAAATACTACAACGCAGTAGATGGGACTTTTTACGACGCCATCAAGATTAATATGCCTTTGCAAATACCACCCGCCCGCTGCTCGGTCCGCCGCAATAAATACACTCGCCTTTTTCCGATGGGCCGGACAGAGGGATGCATCTAATGGTCACACTGAGATCTTCTTTTATTTTCGTTTCGCAACGATCTTGCCCGCACCATTGTGACAATGCGAATCCCCCATGAATTTCAGGCTGTTCATGGTTTTCCGGGGTGAAAAATTCGTAAAATTCTTTTTTATCGTCTAAGGTTATGGAATGTGTTTTTCTAAACAACAGGGCACGCTCAAAAAGAGTTTGCTGTATTTCATCCAGGATATGTGTTATTTCCCCAACAAAACGATCCCTTTTAATCGATGTTCTTTCTCTGTGCCCCTTATCTCTCCTTCCAAGATATACAGAGTTGTCGGCGATGTCTCTGGGACCGATTTCAACCCGCACCGGTATTCCTTTTTTAATCCATTCCCACCCTCTGGCGCCCCCGATCTCGCGATCGTCAATTTCCACTTCAAGACGGCGGTGATGGTAAATTTTATCTCTCAGTTCTTTTGCCAGGCTTTCAACATACGCCATAACGGTCTTCCTGTCCTCAGTTTTTCGGATTATGGGCATCAGAACCACATGTGCTGACGCAACCCTGGGCGGAAGAATGATGCCATCATCATCCCCGTGGGTCATTATGAGCCCGCCGATAAGGCGAGTGGACGCTCCCCATGACGTGGTCCAGGCATATTCCTCTTTTTCTATGGAAGACTGGAACCGTATTTCAGAAGCCCGGGCAAAATTCTGCCCCAAAAAGTGTGAGGTGCCGGCCTGGAGACCTTTTCTGTCCTGCATCATTGCTTCAATGCACAAGGTGTCTACGGCTCCGGGAAACCTTTCTGACGCTGTCTTTCTACCCTTGATTACCGGCATGGCCAGGTATTCTTCGGCAAGCCTGGCATAAACATCGAGCATCATTTGAGTCCGTTCAACAGCTTCTTGTGCTGTGGCATGGACCGTGTGTCCTTCTTGCCACAGAAATTCACTGGTCCGTAAAAATACACGGGTTCGCATCTCCCATCGGACAACATTTGCCCACTGGTTTATAAGTAGCGGAAGATCGCGATAACTTGAAACCCACTTGGAGAATGAATCTCCAATGATTGTTTCAGATGTCGGTCTTACAATTAAAGGCTCATTGAGCATTCCTGCGGGTTCAAGACCACCGTTAACCCCTTTTTCAAGTCTGTGATGGGTAACAACCGCACATTCCTTTGCGAAGCCTTCCACATGTTCAGCTTCTTTTTCAAGAAAAGAAAGCGGAATAAATAAAGGGAAATACGCATTTTTAACCCCTGTCTCCTTAAACATGTCATCGAGTACGCGCATTATATTTTCCCAGATCGCATAGCCCCAGGGTTTTATCACCATGCATCCTCTCACGGGCGATTGGTCTGCCATTTGAGATGCCTTGACCACCTGCTGGTACCATTCAGGATAATCTTCAGCTCGAGTAGGTGTTATCGCAGTTTTGTTTTGTTTTCCCATTCTGAATTCCTATAATTATTAAATTTTTCAACCTCAGCCAGTAAAACCTCGACAAGTTTCTCTTCAGGAAACTTTTTTATCACCTTTCCCTTCTTGAAAAGAATCCCTGTGCCGTCCCCGCCGGCAATGCCGATATCCGCCTCCTTGGCTTCTCCCGGTCCGTTTACCACGCAGCCCATGATGGCAAGTTTAATCGGCAAGGGGTTTAATAGTAACGCCTTTTCAATACGTTCTACAATATTAAACAGATCGATTTTACAGCGTCCGCAGGTCGGGCATGATATAATGTCAGGCCCATGCCGTCGGATATCAAGTGCTTTCAGGATTTCATATCCAACCCTAACCTCTTCCACCGGATCTCGTGTTAAAGAGACACGGATGGTATCTCCGATACCTTCTGCTAAGAGCATCCCTATGCCGAGGGACGACTTGACGATCCCTGAATAAAGCCCTCCTGCCTCTGTTACCCCCACATGAAGCGGCAAATCTGTTTTTGAGGAAAGGAGTCTGTATGCATCTACGGTACGATGTACATCAGAGGCCTTAATCGAAATTTTTATATTATGAAAATCGCAGGACTTTATTAACTCAATATGCCGCATGGCACTTTCAACCATGGCCTCTGCGCTTGCCCCGTTATGTTTCTTCAGGATGTCTTTTTCAAGAGAGCCGGAATTCACCCCGATTCTAATGGGGATATTAAAAGTCTTTGCGCAGTCAACAACCGCTTTTATTTTTTTATCACTACCGATATTGCCGGGATTGAGTCTCAGCCCGTCAGCACCTGCCCTTACTGCTGCGATGGCCAGGCGATGGTCAAAATGTATGTCAGCGATAATCGGAATAGAAACTTTTTCCTTTATTGAAGAAATTGCTTCCGCCGCCTCCGGGTCAGGCACTGCTACTCTTACAATTTCACATCCGGCCGTTTCCAGGCGCTGAATTTGTGCAACAGTGGCCGGAACGTCTTGAGTAAATGTATTTGTCATGGACTGGACCGCAACAGGCGCATCGCCGCCCACCGGTACATTTCCGACCTTAATTCGGCATGTATTTTTTCGTTTTATTAAAAAAGGCATAACCATCTGTTATTAATATATAATAGTATCGAAACCCGTGTGGTTTGCTCGCAAAAGACGTTTTACGTGTTCATCAACTTATGCTTGTAAAAATTTTTACCAGTACAATAATTATCAGACAGAACTTTTAAGTTCAAGAAAAATACAGATTTTGTATTTGGCTTATAAAAAATATGGTAGTATAACTGAGCCATTTGTGAGGCAGAAACATCAAGCTTCAATAAATCGGTTTATATTTAGTCTGTTATATAATTTCCGAAACATAAATTACCAAAGGAGCACTGTAATGGATCTGCAGAATGGTAAAAGATTTGTGGAAAAACACGGGCCGGATGCAAAGCCGGATAGTGTCATTAAAAACGAAATTCTAAAAAGGACTCATAAAAATGAAGTTCCTTGCGCGGTTGCTTTTGAAATAGCAAAAGAGCTGCGGGTATCCGCAGATGCGGTGGGTATGACCGTTGACCTGATTAATTATCGACTGGTAAAATGCCAACTGGGACTGTTTGGGTATCAGCCAAAAAAAAAGATTGTGAAGCCTCAACATACGGTAACTGAAGATTTAAAAGATGCCATTTCCGAAGCGCTGGTTCAGGGGAGACTTTCTTGCAAAAGCGCATGGGATATCGCATCCCGGTTAGAAGTCCACAAAATGAAAGTCAGCGGGGCCTGCGAGGCCATGGGTGTCAAGATAAAACCCTGCCAGCTGGGAGCTTTTTAATTGGATTTTCAAATAGTTAAAAATAAATTTTGCGCGGCGCTGATCAGTTTGCAGATCAATATCATCATTTAATACACCAGAAATTAACAAGCCAACTCCCTATGGTGCGTCTGTTTTTGGTCATGTATGTCAATAAGTTGACGGTTAACCCCTGCTTTCAAATCTCCCACAGCTCCTAATCTAAACGTCCAAGTTATGATTTTCTTAACGGTACTTAAAATGGTGTTTTATTTAATAAACTACAATATGTTCTAATTCTGCTAAATTATATATAAATTATATATAAATTGCTTGACACATGAAAATTACAAATTTATGATATGATTAATAATTATTCCGCACAAGAATATTCCTATAAAGAGTTGGGATTTTTTGGACTTTGTAAGCACTCTGACGTAAGAGCGGGCGAGATTTTACAGCAAGAAGCCGGTCAAAGGGAGCAAAGGGAAAAATGAAATACCTTATATTGATATTTTTATTAGCTCTCCTCTTGGGGACATGGATCAATCTTATTGTAAAACGGACAAAGGAAAAAAAGAGATTCCAGAAAGAAACCAAAGAAATGCTTGAAGAGCGGATTAAGGATAGCGTCATACCTGTTTGGCGTGACGTGCAGAAGACTTCGATAAAGGAAAAAACGGTTTATTTTTCAAAACAAATTACAGGATCAAGAAAAAGTATTTATCCATATCTTCGAAAAGATCTCAGAAGTGGTAAAGAAAGACGCAAAAGCAGGGTTCCGATCGGCATAACCTTTGAATTTATCGACCGCAGACTGGCCGATAGTACCCCGTATGCAGGACCTGAAAGGCGAAGCGGTATAGACCGGAGAGGCAAGGTTTGGGATAGAAGAAAGCCTGTTGCATTCCAATATAGCTAGATGAACCATATGCCTTAAATAGTGTCCATCCATAAATGGTCTTTTTGCCCAATCTCTGCGTTATGCTCAAAAAATAATCCTCGAAAGATCAACTATATGTCTGCGGTTATTTTTTCTCATGCCTTGAACTTGAACAAAAATCCTCGTTTATGGATGGACACTAAATAGTTTTTTTCGTGATGTTTTGAAATTATCTTGTTTTCAAACGCAAAATAATTTATAGGGCATTTGTAGAGGAAAAACTTTACGACTTGCCGTTTTTTACCGTATTTTACCTGTCATAGGAGTTGACAAAAATATTGTAAGTCATCGGAACTTCTACATAGCACGACAAATGCCGGAGTGGTGAAACTGGTAGACGCACGGGACTCAAAATCCCGCGGGGGTAACCCCGTGTCGGTTCGATTCCGACCTCCGGCACCAGCCCAAAAGCCAACAGTTTCAGTTAATCACATCAAAGCTTCTTGGATTCATCCAAGGGGCTCTTTTGTATCAAAATCAATGATTGTGCCCAAGGCATCTTTCATCATAACTCGGCGAAGATCAAGCCGGGTCTTTTTTCATATCCTCGGTAATTATTAAACCGTTAATTTCAAGGAAAAGGCCAGCGATAATGATAAATGCACTATTTTTTGACAATTATCCTGCTAGTATGTTATAAAAGTAGGTATTCTGATCTGAATTTGCTCCTCTTTCGCATACACG
>MAXL01000380.1 GCA_001751005.1 Desulfobacterales bacterium S5133MH16 | reverse complement strand
TTGTCCGAAATCCGGCTAAGATGCCCCATAAAGGGGCCTGTGGCTGAAAGGATTCGTTCAAATTCCGTGGAAGTGATAACGTTGGGATGGTTGGCGTAATTGTAATTTTCAAACTTTGAAGGATCAAAAGGCTGAAAACCCGGTGCCAGAACAACAGAGCCCACATTGATCGCTATGGTTTCTTCCTGTTGGGCGTGAGTCTCAAGAGTGACGGCTTTAGCCTCACAGACCGCCACACATTGGTAGCATTCACAGCATACCATGCAGTCAAGACATTTCTCGGCTTCAGCAATGGCCTGCTCTTCGCTTAGCCCTATCTCAACCTCAGCAAAACTCTTCTTCCTTTCATCCATTGAGATTTTGGACATTTTGGCCCTGGTGGCCTTCTCAATATCTTCTTTGATCGGGTTAAAGTTTTCCTGGGGAGCTTCAAACGGTTCTCGTCCTTCTTTTATGTCCTCACCATTAAGATATCTTGCTATGGAAACAGCCGCCTCCCGTCCGGCAGCAATAGCTTCAATTGCTATGGAAGGACCTGTCTGGGCATCTCCCCCTGCAAATACGCCCTTCCTTTTAGTCTCGAAGCTTATGGGGTCAACCTCTATATTGTTCCATTGGTTTATTTCAACATCCTTGGAACCTTCGAGAAAAGAGGGGTCGGTTCTTTGACCAATGGCAGGTATTATAATATCCGTATCAACAACAAATTCACTCCCTTCAACAGGAACAGGGCGCCGCCGACCGCTTTCATCCGGTTCACCTAATTCCATTTTAATGCATTTAAATCCGGCAACCTTCCCATCTTTTTCAACTACCTCCACAGGTGCCACCAGGAACTGAATATCGATTCCTTCTTCGAGAGCATCTTCAACCTCCTCATCTCGGGCAGGCATCTCTTTCCGGGTGCGCCTGTAGAGAATGCTGACCTTTTCAGCTCCAAGGCGAAGAGCGGATCTTGCTGCATCAATCGCCACATCGCCACCGCCGACGATTACAACCTTGCCTTTTAACTCCTTAATGTCGTAAAGCGCTGAATCCCTTAAAAATTTAACTCCCGGGATAACACCTTCGGCATCTTCATTCGGAATATTAAGTTTCATGTCGGCGTGACAGCCAATGGCAAGATAGACCGACTTGTACCCATCGTCCATCAAACCGTCAATGGTGATGTCTCGACCCAGGGCAGTATTGAATTTAATCTCAACTCCCAGCCGGGTTATCCACTTAATCTCTTTCTCAAGAACATCTGGTGGCAGCCGGAAGTCCGGAATTCCTACCCTGAGCATTCCCCCTGCTACGGGAAGGGCCTCAAAAATTGTAACCTTGAAACCATCCTTTGCCAAAAAATATGCCGCAGTCAGACCAGCCGGACCGGCGCCAATGATGGCAACCTTTTCATCCCTGGGCGTTATTTCCGGAAGAGGCAATTTGTCAATATCAACCTGATCTGCTGCAAAGCGCTTAAGGGTGCAGATGGAAATAGCTTCATCAACTTCCTTGCGGCGACAGGCTTCTTCACAGGGATGGGGGCATATTCTGCCGATTACACCCGGTAAGGGCAAAGTTCTTGTAATTACCTCAAGAGCCTCCTGATGTTTGCCCTGGGAAATCATGGCCACGTAACCGTGAACATTAACGTTGTTCGGACAGGCATTGGTGCAAGGAGCCTTATCGAATTTCTCTATGGCAAAGCTGCCGGGAATGGCCTGGGCATAAAGCTTGTAAACGGCCTTGCGGTCCACCAGTTCTGTATCATATTCGCTGGGTCTTGTTACAGGGCAGACTTCTACACAATCACCACATGCAGTACATTTATCAGAATCAATATAGCGGGGGATTTTGTGAAGGGTCACTTGAAAATTTCCATTTTGTCCGTCAATCTTTTCGATATTTGAACAGGTATGAAGTTCGATGTTAATATGCCGGCCGACCTCGACCAGTTTGGGTGAGATAATTCACATCGAGCAGTCATTTGTGGGAAATGTCTTGTCCAACTGAGCCATTACCCCACCAATAGCCGGAGATTTTTCCACCAGATGAACATAATAGCCGGAATCTGCCAGATCAAGGGACGCTTGCATGCCGGCTATTCCGCCGCCAAGTACCATGACCGAACCTACCGGTTTTTTTCCATGTTTTTCAGTGGGCATATTGTCCTTCTGGCTCTTTGTGTGCTCCATTTTTCCCATCCTTATATTTTTTCTATTATTTGCGGAAGCTTGTGTTCCCATCCAAGGGTTGCTATATTTACTCCGCTGAACCCTTCTTCCTTTAACGTTGTGACCATTTCTGATGCAATCAGAGTACACTCGCGAACCTTGTCAGGGGCTTTTTTGATACGGTCAATCAATAAATCAGGGATATAAACGTAATCCATATTACGTATAATATAACGGGCCATCCCTAAGGATTTGAGCAGTAAAACCGTGGGGATGATTTTTGTCTTCTTCTGATCCACCCGTTTCATAAAAGGCTGGATTGCGGAAAGGTCAAATAAAGGCGGAGAGATGAAAAATTGGGCGCCGGCCTCAATTTTTTTGTTCATTTCTTCAATCTCCAGTTCATAAGATTTTCCTTTGGCGCCCGCATTCACTGTTGATCCAACCAAAAACTCAGGGGAACCTGAAAGATCTATCCCGGCCATGTCTTTTCCTTCCTGAAGCCCTCTAGCAGCCCTGAGCAATTCCAGAAGGTCAATATCATACACCGATCTTGCCTGGTAGTGGTCTCCAAAGCTTGGATCTTCTCCGGTAACCGCCATGACATTAGTGATACCGCATCCATAGGCTGCCAAAAGATCCGCCTGAAGAGCGATCCGATTTCTGTCTCTGCAGTTGACTTGTATCACTGTCTCCATCCCTTTCCTCTGCAGAATCATAGCGCCTCCAAGGGAACTCATGCGCATGACAGCATTGCTCATTTCCGGTACCACAAAGGCATCTACCTCCCCCTTGACTCTCATGGCACTGGTCACCATGGTGGAGACATCCACCCCCTTTGGCGGTTCCATTTCCGCAAGGACGACAAATTCTTCTGATTCGAATTTGCTCTTTAAATGCATATGACCCCCTCCGATTTTTTCCGAAAAAGCAGTTTAAGTTTTCTTTTCAATAATAGACAAATTTAAGAAAAAGATTAAATAAGCAAAAAATGTACCATGATAGTAATTTGTAAAATCATATGTTTTTACAGATAGTTACTACATTAAACTCTCATGAGTAAATTTCAGGCGTGTCAAGAATTTTTACAATGTGTAAAAAAATGGAAAAGGCCTGAAGATAATGATAAAAAATGCTGTGAAATCAAACAAATAAATGATAGTTGTTTTGCGGAAGAAAAATTTTTTACTATTTGATTTCACCTGCCTATTGTGCCAATTTGGCATATGTGTTAAACAAAGATTTGCTAAATCTGTAATCTTATAAATATTCATGCCATTTTGGAACGGTCCATTTTGGAACAGCGGCCTGAATGCAACTTCTTTACTTATTAATATACTGATGATAATATACCAAATTAGAATTGCTGGGAAGGGTATATAGCAGGGAAACGTCAAAGTCAACTCTAACTGATTCAGATAGAAGCGATTTGCTTTCCCGGATACGGCACTAAAATCCCAAATTACAATACTCAAATTACAAACAATACTCAAAAGATTTGTATTTTGGTGCTTGGAATTTTCATGATTTTCATAAGCCAGCAACTTTATTTATTCCAAGCAATTACCTGTTTAAATGACGTGGCTCTGGGGTATATAGATGGATAATAAAATAATTATAATTGATGATGATTTGGATTTCCTTGAGATTGTAAAAGGACAGCTGAAAAACTCCGGTTTTATAAACATACGTACCGAAGATGATTCTTCAAAAGCCGCATCTATTATTGAGAAAGGAGAGGTTTTTAATATTGCACTTATCGATATGACAATGCCGGATATTGATGGGATGAAACTGCTTGAAATGATAAAAAATATCAGCCCGAGAACCGAATGTATTATGGTCACCGCCGTTAACGATGCCCGGGTTGCAGTAGACTGCCTAAAAAGGGGGGCTTACGATTACCTGGTAAAGCCGATTGCAAGGGAAGATCTAACCCTATCGATACACCGTGCACTGGAAAGAAAGCGTCTGCTTGATATTCTGGATGTTGAAAAAAAGGCTTCCCTGCCCAAATTGATATACGCCGATACTTTTAAGCCCATCATCACACAGTCACACAAGATGCTCAGGATATTAAAGGAAGCGGAACTCCATGCCAGGAGCGATGTTCCGATTTTAATCACAGGTGAAAGCGGCACAGGAAAGGAGCTTCTGGCCAAAGCCATTCACTGTACAAGCCCAAGATCAAAATTCAAATTTACCCCGGTCAATATGGCTTCTTTGACCGGCAGTCTGTTCGAATCGGAATTTTTCGGTCATACAAAAGGAGCTTTTACAGGTGCGGAAAATTTTCGTGCAGGTTATCTTGAACATACAAACCAGGGAACTCTTTTTTTGGATGAAATCGGCAATCTGCCCATTGAGCTCCAGGGAAAACTATTGCGGGTTTTGCAGGATGGAGAATACATCAAGCTTGGCTCAAGCAGCCAGCAGACAGTGGATGTCCGTTTTATTGCGGCCACCAATGAAGACCTGGATAAAATGATGGCAAAAAAAGCTTTCCGCAAAGATTTATATTACCGTATCAGGGGGGGATGGCTTCACATGCCTTCCCTGAAGGAGAGAAAAGAGGATATTCCATTGCTGGCAGATAAATTCTTACAGGATTTCATGAGTGATCCCGAAAAGAGCGTCATTGAAGAAGAGACCATGTGTTTACTTATGGAATATGAATATCCCGGTAATATCAGGGAACTCAGATCGATAATCCAGTCCGCTGTAAATCTGGCCCAGGGCGGACCAATCTCACCAAATTTTCTTCCCGAGAATTTAAGAAAGCACACATCAATATCAACGTGTCTGATCCGGCCTATGTCAGAAGATATTGCACCCCTTGCACAAATTGAACAATCCCACATTATCCGGGCCTATAAACTGACGGGCCGGAATAAATCCCAAACCGCCAGGCTTCTTGGCATAGGTCTGAACACGCTTCGAAGAAAGCTCAAATCGTATGGAGTAGAGTAAAAATCCTGACCGGAAAAAACTGTTGATTTTTTTTAAATCTTTTTATAATCTGCACTGTTATTTTTTTACAGTCTCAAGGAATATTTTAAATCTCAATCTAAATCAAATAGTTAGCCATAAATACCAGCAGGCTATTGGTTTTAAAATTAAAAATCAGCTGACGGATTTGCTTTTCGCTTTTCAATATTTGCTTTTCGAGATTTCGTGAAAAAGGGGGCGTACATGTCCATAAGGTTAGGTTTTTATGTCTGCCATTGCGGGATCAATATCGCCGGCAAGGTTCGGGTTGAGGAGGTGGCGGCCTTCGCCCGAGAGCTGAAAAATGTGGTGATCTCCCGGGATTACAAGTTTATGTGTTCGGACCCGGGCCAGGAGATGATCGAGAAGGACATTAAGGAATTTGACCTTAACCGGGTGGTCGTGGCCTCTTGCTCACCCAGACTCCATGAAAAGACCTTCCAAAGTGCTTGCCGGCGGGCCGGTCTTAATCCTTATTTTTTTCAGATGGCTTCTGTTCGCGAACAAGTTTCCTGGGTCACCGAGGATAAAGATGAAGCCACCCGAAAAGCGAAAACACTGGCGGCGGCGGCGATCAACCGGGTCAATTACCATGAGAGCCTTGATGATCGTGAGGCAATCGTACATCCCGATATCATGGTAGTGGGTGGCGGTATTACAGGCATGCAGGCTGCCTTGGACATAGGCAATGGCGGGCATAAAGTATATCTGGTGGAAAAATCGACTACCATTGGCGGGCATATGCTTCAATTTGATAAGACTTTTCCTACGCTCGACTGTGCCGCCTGTATCGGAACCCCAAAGATGGTTGAAGTGGCCCAGAACCCAAACATCGAGTTGCTCTCGTACAGCGAAGTAAAGGAAGTCTCGGGATTCATCGGCAGCTACACCGTCACAATCCGTCGCAAGCCGCGCTATGTGACAGAGGGTCTCTGTACGGGGTGTGGTGAATGTGCGACTGTCTGTCCGGTGTCGCTCCCGAGTGAATGGGATGAGGGGCTGATTAATCGCGCGGCCATTTACAGATCATTTCCACAGGCCGTACCCATTACCTTCTGTATAGATAAAAAAGATCGGGCTCCTTGTGTGATTGCTTGTCCGGCGGGCATCAATGTCCAGGGGTATGTACAGTTTATTAGCCAGGGCAAGTACCAGGAGGCTGTCCGGTTAATCATGGAGCGACTGCCGTTGCCGGGAGTACTTGGACGGGTCTGCCCACATCCTTGTGAATCTCAATGCCGAAGGTTGGCGGTGGATGAAGCGATTGCCATCAGGGATTTGAAGCGCTTTGCCGCTGATCATGCAAATCTGAAGGAACTCGATTCGCCGGAAATCGAGGAGCGTGCGGAAAAGGTGGCAGTGGTCGGGTCAGGCCCCTCCGGGCTGACCGTAGCATACTACCTGCGGTTAAAGGGCTATCAGGTAACCATTTTTGAGGCGCTTGACGTCTTAGGCGGAATGCTCCGGGTGGGAATTCCGGATTTTCGGCTCCCTCCAAAAGTTCTTGATCAGGAGATCGACTATATTCTCCGCCTGGGTGTCAAGACGCGAACCGGAGTCAGGTTTGGCTCTGATCTTACATTTAAGGATTTGAAAGCAGAGGGTTTTTCCGCTGTGTTTCTCGGAATTGGAGCTCATGATTCCCTGGATATGCACATTCCTGGTGAGAAGGAAACCCAAGGGGTTATGGATGCGGTTCGTTTTTTAAGGCAAGTAAATTTAGGGGATAAAACATGCCCCGGCAGCCGGGTTGTCGTCATCGGCGGCGGAAACGTGGCCATCGATGCAGCACGGGTTGCAAAGCGTCTGGGCGCCCGTGAAGTCACCGTGGTCTATCGTCGCTCAGAACAGGAGATGCCGGCCTATACTGAAGAGATTGAAGGCGCTAAAAAGGAAGATATTCGCCTTTCCTTTCTCACCGCTCCGGTCAAGATTATTGAAAAAGCGGGCAAGGTTGACGGCTTTGAATGCATCCAAACCGAACTGGGGCCACCGGATGTCAGCGGACGCCGTCGCCCGGTGCCGGTGGCCGGCTCCGAATTCGTGATCCCCTGTGATGCAGTGATCCCGGCTATTGGTCAGAAAATCCATGCGCCCTGGGCCAACCGGGAGCCTGACCTTCAATGGTCTCCGCGAAATACCCTGAAGGTAACCCCCCAGACAATGCAAACAAGCATTCCCTACGTCTTTGCCGGAGGCGATGTAGTCATCGGTCCGGCAACGGTGATAGAGGCGGTAGCCGCCGGTCACAAGGCCGTGGAGGCAATCCATCGCTATATCAACGATGAAGATCTGGATCTTTATGCAAAGCAGCTTGAGGCCCGGGAACAACCGGGCCGCGATTGGCAGGAAATTCCGGATGGGCTTTCCCGTGAATCCCGGGCACATCCACATCATCTGGACACAAAGATCAGTGCAGCGTCCTTTGACGAAGTGGACCTTGGCTTTTCAGAAAGCGAGGCACAACGAGAAGCCCGGCGCTGCTTAAATTGCGGTGTCTGCAGTGAATGTATGGAATGCGTCCGGGTTTGTGATGCAAAAGCCATAGACCACAGTATGAAGGAAGAAGAATTAGAGGTAAAGGTTGGGAGCATTATCATCGCAACCGGATACGACACCATGGATCCCACGCCCATGAAGCAGTTTGGATATGGCAAATACCCCAATGTTTTTACTTCCCTTGAGTTCGAGCGCCTCAGCAATGCTACCGGACCCACCGGCGGCGAGATCCTTACCAGAGACGAAAACGGGGAATTAACCCGAATTCCGAAAAGCGTGGCCATTCTTCACTGCATTGGCAGCCGGGATGTGAACTATCATGAATACTGCTCCCGGGTTTGCTGTATGTACGCCCTCAAGTATGGCCATCTAATCCATGAAAAAGTCGGCCACGATGCTCAAATTTTTAATTTTTACATTGACATGCGCTGCTTCGGCAAAGGCTACGAAGAATTTTACAAAAGGTGTCAGCAAGAAGGAACCAATTTTATCAGGGGCAAGGTGGCGGAGATTACCGATCAGGCGATCAAACCCGAAGAGCAAGGCAAACTCATTGCCATCGCAGAAGATACCCTTTTGGGACGAAGTATACGGATTCCGGTGGATATGGTGGTCCTGTGTAACGCCATTCAGGCCCGCAGCGATGCTCAAGAGGTTGGCAGGATTTTTGGAGTCAACCTGGGTGCGGACGGTTTTTTTCTGGAAGAACACCCCAAACTGGGTCCTCTGGACACTGCGACGGACGGAGTCTTTCTGGCCGGGGTCTGTCAGGGTCCTAAGGATATTCCGGATTCGGTTTGTCAGGCATCCGGTGCAGCTGTCAAAGCCTTGGCATTAGCCACTCTGGGAAAGGTAGATATTGCTCCGATCATATCGTGGATCGATCCGGATGTATGCGCGGGGTGCCAGACCTGCATCGATCTCTGTCCTTATTCTGCCATAGAATATAACGCGCGCATGGGCATCTCGGTGGTAAATGAGGCGCTTTGTAAAGGATGTGGGAGTTGCGCCGGATTCTGTCCCAGCGGTGCTGCCCAGGTCAAACATTTCAATCAAAAACAACTATTTGCAGAACTCGAGGGAATCATTGATTCACTGCATTCAGTGGGAATGTGAGCGATTGAAAATTGACGATTGAAAATTGAATATTTAAGAAATTATGCCAATTTTAGCACGATAACTCAGTTATCAAAAGGGGACGTTTTACAAAGGTCTCTAGGAGGGGGATCATGGCTGACTTTGAACCGACAATCATTGCTTTTGTATGCAACTGGTGTACATATACCGCCGCAGATCTGGCCGGAACCTCAAGATTGGGGTATCCTGCCAATGTGAGATTGATCCGGGTCATGTGCACCGGCATGGTTGACCCCAAATATGTGATAAAGGCCTTTCTTGAGGGGGCCGATGCGGTCCTTGTGAGTGGATGTCACCCCGGAGATTGCCATTACATCAACGGAAATTACAAGGCGCGGAGGCGGATCAAGCTTCTCAAAGAGATCCTTCCCCAATTCGGCTTTGGAGATGAACGACTCAGGTTGACCTGGATTGGCGCCAGCGACGGAATCCAGTTTGCCGAGACCATCCGTGATATGGTGACACAGATAAAGAGCCTGGGGCCCAACGAGGCAAAAGGAACAATGGTAATATAATTTTTGTGCATTTTATTACCTATTACCCAGTAACCATTACCCATTTTGGAGAGTAGCGACGGTGAAAACGGCGAAAATCAATGTAAAAGACGGAGACCTTTTGGCGACTCTACGAGAATTTTTCCGATCCATCCTCCAGTTGGATGATATCAGCGCAATTCTGGTTCCACAACACCTTCCCATGAAGAATGTTGTGATGCCAACTCTCGTGACCGATCCTGAACAACTAAATGGCGCTAACCCTCTGGCACCGGTTTTTCCCATGAATGCAGGCAAAATTGTTTCCCGGCTCACTCGTAAGCCCACGGGAGGAAAAGTGGCGGTTGTATTACGTCCCTGCGAGATACGAGCATTTATCGAGCTGGTGAAACTCAAACAAGGTCGAATTGAAGAAGTGGTGCTGGTGGGAATCGACTGCCTGGGAGCATACAAGAATGTCGATTATGCTCAGATGATCGAAAAGGAAGAAACAGAATTCACTTCAAGATTTTACCGGAATGTCTTATCCGGGAAAGAAATGGCCGAGCAGGGGTTTGACCTGAATCCGGCCTGTAAAGCATGCGAGCACCCGATTCCCAGCGGTGCAGACATTTTAATCGGACTTTTCGGGGTCGATACAAACAAAAACCTGCTTGTTCAGGCCCGGACTCCAAAAGGAGAGGATCTCTATAGAAACCTTGATCTTTCTAATGCAGAGGAACCACCGGAACGCGCTGCGGTTGTTGAAGCGCTGATTGCTGAAAGAACGGCCTATCGCGATAAAATGTTTGCAGAAACCACTGAGGTCACCAACAGCGTGGAAAAACTGAACATCTATCTTGCAAACTGCATAAACTGTTACAACTGCCGGGTGGCCTGTCCGGTTTGCTATTGTAAGGAATGTGTCTTTGTCACAGATGTTTTTAACCATGAGCCGATCCAGTACCTGCGATGGGCCAATCGTAAGGGTGTCATCAAGATGCCCACCGATACGGTCTTCTACCACATTACCCGGCTTGCTCACATGAGTACCGCATGTGTCGGATGCGGTCAATGTTCCAATGCCTGTCCCAACAATATTCCGGTGATGGAGCTGTTTCGAACCGTTTCATTCCGCACACAGAAAGCATTCGAATACGAACCGGGTAGAAGCGTTGAGGATGATCCTCCTCTATCGGTATTCCGGGAGGATGAGTTAAGCGATGTTGTAGGAATTGGATAATAAATTTGACAGGATTAACAAGATAAACATGATATTATTTATCCCATTTTCTTGATGAAAATGGGATTATGAAGAAAGTTTTGTTATGAAGAAAAAAATCGGTAAAGCACTGGTGGTAGGGGCCGGGATCAGTGGTATCCGGGCTGCCCTGGATCTGGCGGAATTTGGCTATGGCGTGACTCTCATCGACCGTTCACCGCACATAGGAGGGATTTTGAGCCAGCTTGATTATCAGTTTCCCACCGATCACTGCGGCATGTGCAAAATGCTTCCTCTGGTGGATCGAGATTCATCGTCCCAGTATTGCTTACGTAAAGGTCTGTTCCACGAAAACATCGACATTCACCTCTCCACAGAACTTGCTTCGGTTCAAGGAGAACCGGGCCATTTCCAGATTATGCTTCGTCAGAAGCCGAACCTTGTTGATCCTGCACGGTGTATCGGATGCGGCGAGTGTGTAAAAGTCTGTCCGGTTGAGATTCCGGATTCCTTTAACGCCGGCCTGTCCGTGCGAAAGGCGATCTACCTTCCGGTTCCCCATGCTATTCCGAACTCGTATATCATTGATACCATGGCCTGTACCAAGTGTGGGGACTGTGAAGCAATATGTCCTACAGGGGCTGTAAAGATTTTAGAAGAAGTCCAAAAGGATTTTCGTATCCTGGTGGTGGATGACGAATTAATCCTTCGCGATTCCCTCAAGGAGTGGCTCCAGGATGAGGGCTTTACCGTCGACACAGCAGCATCCGGTCCGGAAGCCCTTGATCTTCTGTCAAAACAGGCGTATCAACTGATGCTTACAGATATCAAAATGCCGGGCATGGACGGTGTGGAACTTCTTCAAAAGGCCAAAGAAGATTTTCCTGACCTTTGTGTGGTCATGATGACTGCTTACGCCACCGTAGAGACTGCTGTGGAAGCCATGAAGATAGGGGCGCTGGACTATTTCCTCAAACCGTTTGACCCCGACACCCTTGTTCCCATAGTCCTTCGAATATACCAGGATATAGAAGCAGCCAAGGAGGCCCCGATGGAAGTCGGAGCCATAGTCTTTTGCGGCGGTACAGCCTATTTCAATCCTGCCGACGGCAAGAACACTTTCGGGTATGGTGTTTATCCGAATGTAGTAACAAGTCTTGAGTTCGAAAGGATCTTAAGTGGTACCGGACCCAGTCAGGGTCGCCTGATACGGCCTTCCGACAGCAAACCGATCCAAAAGGTGGCATGGCTCCAGTGTGTGGGATCACGGGATATTCAAATCGACGCCGACTTTTGCTCCTCTATCTGCTGTATGTATGCTATAAAGGAGGCCCTTGTGGCCAAGGAAAAGGCTGAGGCAGAGCTGGAAGCGGTTATCTTTTACATGGATATGCGTACCTTTGGGAAGTCCTTTCAGCGCTACCGAGACCGGGCGGAGAACGAACACGGGATTCGTTTTCAAAGAGGGCGTGTCCATACCGTCCTCCAGGATGAAACCAGCGGCGATCTTATTATCAGTCATATTGATTATTCCGGCGCCTGTCGAGAAGAGGTCTTCGACATGGTGGTACTCTCCGTTGGCCAAAAGCCGGCTTCAGGCACGACAGCTCTTTCTGAAATGGTGGGAATATCGCTCAATCAGTGGGGATTCGGTCAGACCCAACCCTTTTCGCTGACGCAAACAGATCAAGAAGGGATCCTATTGGGAGGTTCTTTCTCCGGCCTTAAAGATATCAATGAATCTGTGATCCAGGCTTCGGCTGCTGCGTTGTCTGCATCCCGGGTTATTCATACCGCCGGGGGCAGTCTTGCTCCTGAACTTATACCCGATGAGCCTTTGTTAGACGTTTCAAAGGAACCCCCCAGGGTTATGGTAGCTGTCTGCACCTGCGGTGATTTGCTTCCCAAGCTTTTAGATACCAAACAACTTGTCCGGCGCCTTGAGATCGATCCGGCTGTGAACCAGGTCGTTTTTATTGAACAAACCTGTACTGCCGAAGGCTGGGAAAACCTTGTTGATCTGGTGGAAAAACATAAACCAAACCGGGTTTTAATCGGTGTCTGTCTTCCCTATATTTATGAACGAAAAATCAGCGAACTGGGTCGGCAGGCGGGTCTGAATCCTGCTCTCATAGATGTGGTCGATATAATGCACATAGCCCAAAGCTCAACGCTCAAAGCCGAAACCCCGTCAACTGATGAGATCTCAGCCGTTAACAAGGAGCTATTGGCTATATTGGGTATGGGAGTTGGAAGACTCAAATGGGCTGATCCGGCTCCTGTGCCCAGCGTTCGGATTATTCAAAAGGCTCTAATAGTAGGCGGAGGAATCGCTGGAATGACATCCGCCCTTGCCATTGCAGATCACGGCTTTCAAGTAGATCTGGTAGAACAAGAAGAGATGCTGGGTGGTAATCTTAACTGGTTGCAACGAACCCTGGAAGGAAACTCAACAAAGACTATCCTGGAAGAAACAATCTTGAAAGTAGAAAAACATTCCCTCATCCGGGTGCACTCCGGCAGCCGGGTGCTCGCTTCCTATGGTCAGGTGGGGCGTTTTTATACGACTATTGAGCACAAAGAAAAAGGCGCTTTAACCGTGGAACATGGGGTGACAATCCTTGCCACAGGAGGTGCGGAGGCGACTACCACATCATACGGTTACGGTACTGACAAGGCAATTGTTACACAAAAAGAACTGGAGCAAAAACTGTCGGATAAAACCCTCGAACCGGCTCAACTTGGTTCAGTGGTTATGATTCAATGTGTAGATTCCAGGGAGGAGCCAAGGAATTATTGCAGCCGCATATGTTGTGCCACAGCTTTAAAACACGCATTACATTTCAAGGAGGAAAATCCTGATATAGCCATCTATATTCTTTATCGGGATATTATGACCTATGGCTTTGCCGAGACCTATTACACCCAAGCCCGCAAGGCAGGTGTGATCTTTATTCCATACCATATGGCTGAAAAACCAGAGGTTACGACCCTAGACGGATCTGTTCAGGTGACAGCCGCAGAATCGATTATCGGGCAAAAAGTCCAGATAGACGCCGATCTTGTTGTCCTTGCCACCGGCATTGTGTCCACACTTCCCAAGGACCTGGCAGAAGCCTTTGGAGTAACCCTGGATCAGGACGGTTTTTTTGAGGAGGCTGAATATAAGTGGAGACCGGTCGATTCACTCAAGGAAGGAATTTTTGCCTGCGGCCTGACTCATTCTCCCCGTAATATTACAGAATCCATAGCCACTGCCGAGGCTGCGTCCCAGCGGGCGTTAAGAATCCTTTCCCATGAACAGATGCCGGCCGGCAAAGTGGTTGCAGAGGTCCATCACAGCCTTTGCAGTCTGTGTGAACTATGCATCGGCGCCTGCCCATATGGCGCCCGCACTTTAGACCTTGACCTGGAAAAAATTCTGGTCAATGCCGCCATGTGCCAGGGGTGCGGATCATGCGCCGCGGTTTGTCCCAACAGTGCGTCGATACTTGTTGGGTTTTCAGACCGGCAGATGTTCGATGTCATCGATTTTGCACTTGAAGGAACGGCTTTGGATTGAAAATTGAAATAGTCGATGGACAATACTCAATACTCAATAAACAATTTTCAATCTCCAATTAAAAATGGGGGGCACATGAACCGTTTGGAAAAAATAGAAAGCGAACAGGGATCTGAAACTGTACCTGCACCGGTCATCGATTCATTGGCACCCATCCGGGATATGGTAAGTGCCTGCATCCAGTGCGGTACTTGTACGGGCTCTTGTCCCAATGCCTTCGCCATGGATCTCACTCCCCGTCAGCTGTGGTGCAATGTCCTTAGGGGAGAAAAAGAAACCATTTTTCATTCCAAGACTTTCTCCCTATGTTCTGTGTGCTATTACTGTACACTACGATGCCCTCGGGGCCTTCCGCTTACCGAGGCCATGAGCGCACTCAAGCAGATAGCTGCAAAGGAGAATTTGGCGCCCTATAAGAAGAGCATCCGATTTTACAAAAGTTTTATGGAGAGTGTATGCCGTCATGGCCGGGTCAGGGAGATGGAGTTGATGACACTCTATTTTATTTCCATGAAAAACCCCTTTCTGCCC
>MAXL01000379.1 GCA_001751005.1 Desulfobacterales bacterium S5133MH16 | reverse complement strand
TCTCGGTTAATGTCACGACACCCAAGGGTCGTCGCGAGAGCGCGGATTCATTTTCAATTTCATTTAGAGGGAGGCAGCCTGAAAAAGTGATGTTGGTGGCCAATGCGCTGGCTACTTATTTTATCGATACCAACTTGAAGGCCAGAGAAGCCCAGGCCGTTGGTACCAGTGATTTTCTTGAAGATGAGCTTGAGACAATGGGGATGCGACTCGCTGATCTGGAACAACAATTAAAAAATTATCGGGAAGCCAATATGGGCGGGCTCCCCGAACAGCTGGAAAGCAATATGAGGGTCCTGGATCGCCTGCAGGAACAGCTGAACACGGCCCGACAGAGCCTTATGGATGCAAAAAACAGGCTTGCTTTAACTGAAAGAATGATATCGGAGAATCAGACCATTATTGCCCAGGAAGGGCAGGCGGCGATTGAGACAACCACGGACCCAATGCGATTAAGGGAGCACCTTGTCCGGCTTCAGAACAGGTATACGGCCAACCACCCGGATGTCATCAAGCTAAAAAAAATGATTGCTGATCTTGAATCCTCAAGAGGGGATAGCAAGGAAAATATGTCCGGTGAAGGCGATAACGCCAACATAAAAACGATCACCCCGCAAATGCTGCAACGCGATCAGATAAAAGGGGAAATACGGACTTTAGAAGCTGAAATCTCTGATTTGCGCGCCAAGACAAATCATTATCAGAGCCTTGTGGAAAATACACCGAAAAAGGAACAGGAGTTGTTATCGCTCAAAAGAGACTATGATAACATCAGGGCAACATACAACTCTCTGCTGGAAAGAAAACTGGAAGCCCAGCTTGCAGTCAATATGGAGAAGAAGCAGAAAGGAGAGCAATTTTATATTCTTGATTCTGCAAGAATCCCTGAAAAACCGATTTCACCGGATATGAAAAAATTGTTTATAATGGTATTACTGGCAGGGGTAGGGGGGGGGATTGGGTTAATGTATCTATCCGAACGCATGGATAGATCTTTTAGGTCACAAGAAGACGTGGAATTGACCCTGGGCCTGCCCGTCATCAGCACCGTACCTGTACTGCCGGACCGAAAGGACAAAATGCTGCAGGGATTACACGGTGTCGCTACGGCCTGTTTCATCTGTGTGTCAATTATTTTATTGCTGGGGTTTTCGTTGGTCACTTTCAAAGGCCTGGACAATACCGTGCGGTTGGTAAAGGAATACCTGTTTATTTAACGCCTTGTTTATATTAGGGCCTCGGAAACAAATCATTGATCTATGTGCAATAAATAAGCACAAAGACAATAACCCCTACCGAAGAGGACAAAATGGGAAAGATATCGTCCGCTATTGAAAAGTCAAACCGTGAGAATTGGAGTACATCCATAAATAAAAAAAGCGAGACCGATCCCCCCCCACCAAATATTACCACCTTTAAAGAGTTTGGTCTTTTAAGGAAAAACAGGAACATCGATAAAGGCTTAATTGCACTTTTAAAGCCGGATTCATTCGAAGCAGAGCAGTTCAGGAAATTGGGGACAACGCTTCTATATGCCGGTTCTGAGACTAAACCCCGTTGTTTTCTGGTGACCAGTGTGGCTTCAGGAGAAGGAAAAACATTTGTTGCCGCAAACCTGGCGATCAGTATTGCTCAGAACCTGGAGGAAAATGTATTATTAATTGACTGTGATTTAAGGGCACCTTCTGTGCATGCCCGGTTCGGAATGCACGGTGTGAATGGAATCAGTGAGCATTTCCTCAAAGGAATCGATATTCTCCCCCTGATTCAAAAAACGCCCGTAAAAAATTTGACTGTTTTGCCGGCAGGTGGCACGTCGCTGGAATCCGCCAAGCTTTTGTCATCCCAGAGAATGTCGAAAGCCCTGGATCTGTTAAAAGCGGGCCAGGAAAATCAGTTTATTTTCATAGACGCTCCTCCGCCGCTGCTAACGGCTGAAACCGCCGCGCTCGCAAAGTACGTGGATGGAATTATCCTGGTTATTCAATACGGCAGCACGCCCAGGGATATGGTGGCGGAGTTGATAAAGTATATAGGAAAAGAAAAAATAGCCGGTATTGTTTTGAATCGGTACAAAATGAAACGGGCGGGCTACTATAAGTATGGCTACGGTAGTGCTTGATGGCACCGTAAAAAACTCCATCTACGGCGTTATCGTGTTTTTTGCAGACGCTCGGTATCGCATGTTCCCGGAGAAACGGTGAACGACCTATCCGCTTTCAGCGGAAGGGAAAAAGTTTTTAATCAGAATAGTTCAATTGGTACACAACCTTGGGAGGGGGAAATGAATAAAATACAATTCGCCGTATTGATTGGTTCTTGGCTGTTTCATCAGGAAGCAGCCAAAGGTGGAAAATCCTAATAATCCTGTAAATCCTGTCGAAAAATAACTATTATAGTAGGAGATATAATCATGAATAACAAATCTTATTTAAGTCTCTTCAGTGTATTACTGATTTTACTATTGACGGCCCCTCAAATATCCAGTGCCCAGGAAAAAGCGGCCAGAGCGCCCTATATGATCGGTCCCGGAAATGTGTTGGAAATTGTTACCTGGAAAGAAGTGGATTTTTCAAGAGAGGAAGTGCTCGTTCGAAGTGACGGCATGATCACATTTCCGCTGTTAAATGATATCCAGGCGGATGGGCGGACAACCGTCGAATTGAAAAAGGATATCGAGGATAAATTGAAAGACTATGTCAGCAATCCCATTGTCACGGTGACGGTCAGGATCCCTACCATTAAAAAGTTTTACATTCTTGGAGAGGTGGTCAATACGGGTGAATACGATCTCAATAAAGAATTGACGGTTTTACAGGCTTTCGCACTTGCCGGCGGATTTACCGAATGGGCCTCAAAGAAAGAGATTATTCTTTTAAGAAGCGAAGGCGATAAAGAAAAAATTATCAGGGTAAATTATAAGAACATTGTCAAGGGTAAAGATCTCAGTCAAAATATCAAAATTATGAACGATGATACGATTATCGTGCCGTAGTTTGTTGGGTTAATATGAATGGATCCAATCCATTAAAAAATTAAAACTCATCTTTCAAACTTACCCGAAATACACCCAACTCAACAAACTCAACAAACTCAGTAAACTCACTAAACTCAATAAACTCCCCATGTGCGGTATCGCCGGCATTATAAATTTTAATATGCACGAGGACATGCAGAAAACGCTCACTCGCATGATCGGACTGGTACGTCACCGGGGCCCGGATGCATCCGGTATATTCTTGAATGGGCCGGCCGGATTGGCGCATACCAGATTAAGCATTATCGATTTGCACAGTGGCGATCAACCGATTCATAACGAGGACCGATCTATTTGGATTGTCTTCAATGGGGAAATTTTCAACTATCCGGAGTTGCGCAGGGATTTGATAGCGCGGGGTCACCGGTTTTATACACAAACCGACACGGAAGTCCTCGTTCATCTTTATGAGGAAAAGGGCCCTGAACTTTTTGGAAAGATTAATGGTCAGTTTGCTTTCGCTATCTGGGACCAAAAAAACAAAACGCTGATGCTCGGGCGGGATCGAATGGGTATTCGCCCCCTTTTTTATTACCGAGCCAACAATCGGCTTGTCTTTGGATCGGAAATAAAGGCCCTTTTCGCCGATAAAAGTATTCCTAGAAATTTAGATATGCAAACCCTTGCGGATATTTTTACCTGCTGGGCGCCACTGGACACAAAAACATCGTTCGAAGGTATCCGCCAGATTCCCCCGGGTCATTATGCAAAATTTTCGGAAAATAACGGATTGGATGTAATGCCATATTGGGAATTATCCTTTCAGTGCCAAGGGAACAATGCCAATCATCCCAAGCGCTCTTTATCCGAATGGACCCATGAGCTAAGCGCCCTGTTATACGATGCCGCCCGGATTCGGCTTCGCGCCGATGTTCCGGTAGGCGCATACTTAAGCGGTGGAATTGACAGTACTTATACTAGCGCACTGGTCAAAAAGAACTTTAATAACCGACTTCGTACTTTTTCAGTAAGTTTCACGGATAAGCAGTTCGACGAGTCTGTTTTTCAACAAAAAGCCGTAAATGCGCTTGGCACGGACCATCGAACGATTCAGTGTGCCGAAGAAGATATCGGCATGGTTTTTCCGGAAGTGATATGGCATACTGAAACGCCGATATTAAGAACTGCACCGGCACCGCTTTACAGACTGTCTAAACTTGTTCGGGATAACGATTTTAAAGTGGTCCTCACCGGGGAAGGGGCGGATGAAATTTTTGCCGGATATAATATTTTCAGGGAAGACAAGGTTCGCCGGTTTTGGGCTAAAAATCCGGATTCCACTATGAGGCCCAGGCTACTTGAAAAGTTGTATCCCTATGTTTTTTCGGAAGGAAATGGAAAAGCCAGGGTTTTTCTGGAAATGTTTTTTGAAAAAGATCTCCTCAAGGTTGATTTGCCGGTCTATTCCCATATGCTCAGGTGGCGGAATACAGCGCAAATCAAATCATTTTTTTCGAACGATTTGAAAGTACAAGATCATAGCCTGGATGGCTTTATCGATCGGTTTGAATCAATGCTTCCACCGGATTTTATGTCTTGGGAACCGCTTTCCAGGGCCCAGTACACGGAGAGCAAAATCTTTCTTTCAAATTATCTGCTCTCCTCCCAGGGAGACCGAATGGCCATGGCCAATTCGGTTGAAGGTCGATACCCGTTCCTGGATCATCGTGTCGTCGAATTGGCCGCGCGAATCCCGGCACGGTACCGTCTGAACGGACTCAAAGAGAAGTTTATATTAAAAAATGCCGCCCGGGGCATCATTCCGGATGAATTAATCGACAGGCCCAAACAACCCTATCGGGCCCCCATCAGCCGGTGTTTCTTCGGGAAAAATTCCCCGGATTATGTTGATGAGTTGCTTTCGGAAGATTCGCTCAAAAAAACAGGCTATTTTAATCCTGAAAGAGTATCAAAACTGACTTCGAAATGCCAACGACAGAAAGGGAGAATCTTAAGTGAACGCGAAAATATGGCCCTCGTGGGTATTTTATCGACCCAATTAGTGGATCACCAGTTTATCCGAAATTTTCCTGCTCATCCGAACCAGGAAGCGCAAGATGTAAAAGTATTCGGTATTAGTCAAAAGGACAATTAGGACACAGATGAGCACGGATTTTCAGGATGTTAAATTTACAGAACTAACTGAAAGAATAATTAAAATCTTTTACAAGGTTTTTGATAACTTTAGAAAATAATAATAATCTGTGTTTATCAGTGCCAATCTGTGTCCAAAAAATACTAAAAATAAGAGTCCATTCCGCCAAGAAAGGATCCCAATGGCAAGCAAACCATTTTCACAAGACGTCCTAACGCTTGATCCTGAAAAAGAAGTAGACAAGATTTGCAATAAACTACGCAAGCTTCTGTCAAAGCAGTTCAAGCGGCGGGGCTATGTCCTTGGCCTGTCCGGAGGGATCGACAGCAGCGTTACCGCCGCGCTCGCTGCAAGAAGTGTCGGACCGGAGCGGGTACTGGCGTTATTGATGCCTGAAAGGCATTCATCCGAAGATACCTTAAGTCTCAGTTTATCCGTTGCGGATCATTTTAGCATCCCGACCGTCCATGAAGATATCACCGGCATTTTAGAAGCGATGGGATTTTACCGTCGTTACATCAATGCTGTCCGTGAAGTCATTCCCCAATATGGAAAAGATTGGAAATCGAAAATCGTCCTTCCCAATGTACTGAAACATTCAGGATTCAGCTTGTTTTCCATTGTCGCTCAGAGTCCGGATGGAAATACCATCAGTGAAAGACTTCCATTAAAAGCCTATCTTGCCATTATCGCCGCGACGAATTTTAAGCAGCGCATCAGAAAGATGCTGGAATATTACCACGCTGATCGTATGAATTTTGCAGTACTGGGAACACCCAACCGGTTGGAGTACGACCAGGGATTTTTTGTCAAGCAGGGCGATGGCGCGGCAGATGTCAAACCCATTGCCCACCTGTATAAAACCCAGGTTTATCAAATGGCCGAATATCTTGGCGTTCCTGAAAACATACGCTGCCGTCCACCGACAACCGACACCTATTCGCTGGCCCAGGGGCAGGATGAATTCTATTTTTCTTTACCCTACGACAAGATGGACCTTTGTCTGTATGGTAAGAACAACGATATTTCCGTTGAAACCGTTGCCGGGGTGCTTGAGTTGACATCCGAACAGGTTCAACGGGTATTCGATGATATCGATACAAAACGTTCAACTACCCGCTATTTGCACCTGCCGCCATTATTGATAGAAGCAGTTCCTGAAATAAATTATCAGCCACGGACTTACACAGATTTACACCCCAGTTGAGCGAAAACGCTCCATGCCCGTTGTCAGTCGTTTGTTGCCCGTGGTGTTATGGCAATAAAACAAAGTTGAATTTCATATCTCTTCAATTAGGTGAGATATAACGCTTTATCGTGTTGCCCTCAACTTGCAACTGACGACGGACAATCCTAATCGTCTGCGTCCGTCCGCGTG
>MAXL01000378.1 GCA_001751005.1 Desulfobacterales bacterium S5133MH16 | reverse complement strand
CCCGAGGTGACGGTTTCAAAGGCGAGTTGATTACATCAAACGCCCGGACCATCCCATCCGTGCCCATGGTCCTTGAAAGCAAAAAAGATAAAAACATTTCCCCACGCCTTGAGGCACGGGGGGAGGTTTTCATCCGGAAGGAAGCGTTCAAGCGGTTAAACGAGGAACGTCTCCATCAGAATCTGCCGCCCTTTGCCAATCCCAGAAATGCGGCGGCCGGATCTTTAAGGCAGCTCGATTCCAGAATTACGGCCAAACGCCCTTTGGAAATATTTTTCTACGGTATCGGTGTTGTCACCGATTTTGTTATGCAATCCCACGCCGATACCCTGAATGTCTTGCAGGAGTTGGGATTCAGAGTCAATCCGCATATCAGACCCAAAATCACCATCATGGAGGTCCTTGAATATTATCGGGAACTCACGGAAAAGCGTCATGTTTTGCCCTATGATATTGACGGTGTTGTGATTAAAGTGGATGATATCGGATTGCAGCAGCTTCTCGGAGCAACCTCCCGGAGTCCGCGGTGGGCCATCGCCTATAAGTTTAAAGCGCTTCAAGAGACGACACGGATAACCGGCATAGAAGTTCAGGTCGGAAGAACCGGGGTGTTAACGCCTGTGGCTCATCTTGTTCCGGTAAATATCGGCGGCGCCATGATCAGCCGGGCAACACTTCACAACGAAGATGAGATAAAAAGAAAAGATATAAGAATCGGCGACACGGTTTTGGTTCAGCGGGCAGGGGACGTGATTCCCGAAGTGGTTAAAGTGATTGCTTCCCAGAGGACGGGCACGGAAAGAAAATTCAACATGCCGCAACATTGCCCGGTATGCAATTCTTCTGTGGTTCGCGCTGAAGATGAGGCGGCCTTACGGTGCATTAACACGGCCTGTTCCGCCCAAGTAAAAGAACGGATCAAACATTTCGCATCAAAGGGTGCGTTCGACATAGACGGCCTGGGAGATAAACTGGTGGAGCAGCTGGTGGATAAGGGATTGCTCTTTTCATATGCGGATATCTTTCGGTTGAATGAAGATACGCTCAAAAACCTGGAACGCATGGGACCAAAATCTGCCGAAAATATTATGGACGCCATTGAAAAAAGCAGACAGATTACTCTGGCACGGTTTATTTATTCTCTGGGGATCCGGCACGTAGGAGAACATGCGGCCGGCATTCTTGCTACAACATTTGGAAGTCTGGAAAAACTTATTGGTGCGACAGTAGATGATCTTACCGCTGTTGACGGGGTGGGGCCGGTTGTTGCTGAGAGTATCACAGGCTTTTTTAAAGCGTCTGAAAACCGGAACACAGTGAACGATATTATGGCCGGCGGGGTCCGGATTCTTGGTGAAACCACCCGAAAACAAAGTCTGCTGGAAGGCAAGGTATTTGTTCTTACCGGCACCCTTGAAACCCTGACAAGAAACCAGGCAAAAAAGATCATCGACACGGCCGGAGGAAAGGTAACCGGTTCTGTGAGCCGGAACACGGATTATCTTGTGGCAGGAGCATTGCCGGGATCAAAACTCCAACAGGCAACCGATTTGGGTGTGCCGATCATTGACGAGGAAACCCTGAGGAGATTGACGAATGAAGATTGATGATTGAGAATTAAAAATCTTCAATTTTCAATATTCAATTAGAAGGGGGGTGGGCATGGAAAACAAAGTAAGAGTTCGCGCTGTGATCAGTGGCAGAGTTCAAGGCGTCTTTTTCAGGTTGGAGACAAAGAAAGCCGCAGCCAGATACGGTGTTTTCGGATGTGTGAAAAATCAGAGGGATGGAACCGTTGCAGCCGTGTTTGAAGGCCCTAAAGAAAATGTTGATTCAATGCTTTCCTGGTGCAAGCATGGACCACCCATTGCAAAAGTCCTTGATGTGGATGTAACATGGGAAGAATATAAAGGTGAGTTTAATGGCTTCGAGATAAGATATTGAAGCGGCTTATCTATTCGGGTGCTTATAAATAAACCGCTTCAACCGATTAGTTATATCGCATCTTTGAGTTTCTTTCCGGGTCTGAACTTTACGACATTGCAAGCCTTAATTTTAATAGGATCGCCGGTTTGGGGATTCCGTCCTTTTCGAGCTTTTCGACGGATTTTTGCAAAAGTGCCAAATCCCACTAACGTTACTTTGCCGTCTTTTTTCTTCAACGCTTTTGTTACATTTGTCATAAAAGAGTCAAGTGCGGCTGTTGCTGCAACCTTGGAAATATTCGCATCCTTTGCCATCATTCCTACCAATTCTACTTTTGTCATGATTTTACCCCCCCTTTTTTTTGTTGATTAATAGCGAGTTAAGCGGCAACATTAAAAAACCCATACATGAGTAAATTTTCCATGTCAACATAAAACAGCAGTTATCAACACTTTTTTTATATTTAATACCGTTATCGGGCTGTATCATTACATTTGGGGAGAGTAATTCCTCAATATTTCGGTTTTAACCGGATAAATCCTAAAATACGGTATAACCGTTTCTCTAAAGCAGTGCGTTAACAAACCGGACCGAATCAAATTCCTGCAGATCCTCAATTTTTTCACCGATGCCAATATATTTTAACGGAATTTCAAGTGTACTGCAGATGCTGACAACGATTCCGCCTTTGGCGGTTCCATCAAGTTTTGTAAGGGCGATTCCTGTGACGTCAAGGGCATCATTAAACAGCTCGGCCTGTGAAAGGGCGTTTTGTCCGGTTGTAGCATCAAGAACAAGAAGGATTTCATGAGGGGCTTCAGGAAGTTTCTTTGAAATGGCGCGCTTTATCTTTTTAAGTTCTTCCATCAGGTTCTTCTTTGTGTGAAGCCTACCGGCCGTATCTACAAGAACAACATCCGCACCTCTGGCCAGAGCCGCTTGAATTCCGTCATATGCAACAGCGGCAGGGTCTGACATATCCTTGTGTTTTACAATTTCTACACCTGCTCTTTGAGCCCATATGGCAAGCTGTTCCACTGCTGCCGCCCGAAAAGTGTCGGCGGCGGCGATGATAACCTTTTCTCCGGAAGCCACAAATTTTGCCGCCAGCTTTCCGATGGTCGTTGTTTTGCCCACCCCGTTTACGCCGATTACCATTATGACGAGAGGTCCGGTGGTAATTTTTTGCGGGCAAGGTTTTTCCGAATTCAGTAATGCAAGTATGTTTTCTTTGAGGGCCTTTTTGAGTTGGTCGGCGCCGGATATTTCTGAGGATTTTTTTGAAATGCTTTCTATAAGATCCATGGTGGTCCGGACTCCCATATCCGAGGTGATGAGAAGTTCTTCAAGTTCCTCCAGCAGTTCATCGTCAATTTTCCGGTTGCCTGCAAACAGGTCGTTAATATCTGTTGAAAGAACTTTGCGGGTTTTTGAAAGGCCTTTTTTCAGGCGGTTAAAAAAGCCGGTGGATTTTTCCTGGCCCCCCTCTTTTACCTCTTCATTCTTTTGAAACCAGGTGAATGCCATAACCAAGTTTATCCTTCCGCCTTCTTCAAGTTTACCGAAACAATCTTGGAAACCCCTTTTTTTTCCATAGTGATTCCGAACAGAGTGTCGGCAAATTCCATAGTCCTTTTATTGTGGGTGATCATAATTATTTGAGATTTATCTCCAATGATCCGAAGCAGATCATTGAAGCGAAAAACATTCGTATCATCAAGAGTTGCGTCAATTTCGTCCATGAGACAGAAAGATGCCGGCTTAATTAAAAAGATGGAAAAGATCAATGCAATGGCTGAGAGTGCTTTTTCTCCCCCGGAAAGAAGGCTCATTCTTGTTAGTTTTTTCCCCGGAGGATGAATCATGAATTCTATGCCGGTTTCAAGGGGATTGTTGGGCTCTGTCATGATGAGTTTGGCGTTGCCGCCTTCGAAAAGACGGGGGAATACCTCATTCAACTTATCATTGACACTATGGAAGGTTTTGATAAATCGTTCCTGGCTTATCCGGTTTATCTTCTTGACAACTTTATGAAGGTCGTCGATGGCCTTTACAAGATCGTCGCGTTGTTCGTTCAGAAAGTCAAAACGGTCTTTGAGCTGCTCATACTCCTTTATGGCGCCAAGATTGACATCGTCGATATCTGCAATCTTTTTTCTGAGCCGGAAAAGTTTATCTTCCATATCATCTATGGATGCGTCCGGAGAATTTTCCATATTGTTGAATTCCAACTTAAATACCGATAGGGGAGTGTGATAGCTTTCTTCCAGGCGCTTGGCGATATTTTCCCGTTTAATGTTCCGCTCTGATTGTTCAAGCTCAAGCAAGCGAATTTTCTGCATAGTTTTATCCCGCCGGGTCTGTATATCCGATATGATACCGTCACTCTCTTTGAGCTTTGTGTCGATGGCGGTATAATCCTCCTCATTTTTTTCAAGTGTTTGTTCAAAGCGCTTCATATCATCATATCTGCCGGAAAGCATCTGTTCATATTCTTCTATTTTTTGTTTAGAAGTGATCCTTTTTTGTTTTTTTTGGGAAATTTCACGGGAAAGCTGTTCGAGCTGTTGTATCCCATCATTTTGAAACTCTTTAAGCCGCCTTAAAGTATTATTACTGTTTTCCAGTTTGGCGCTTAACGAGGTCAGTTTAAGCTTCAGATCCACGATTTTCTGATCAAACGCTTCCATTTCAGATGAAACAGAGGCGATCTGTTCCAGTTTTTCAGAGACCGTCTCCTGAGCATTTTTAACTTGATTTTCCACGACTGCAACCGCCTCATTGTATTTGGTCATTTCTTCATCAATATCACTCTCTTCGCCCAGAAGGCGTTCTTGCTCCAGACGGACGATTTCAAGATGTCGCTGGGCGTGTTTGAGGTCCTCGGTTGCTTTGTAAAGGTCCTTTTCCGCTTCGACTTCGTGGTGCTCTGCCGTGTTTATTTGTGCTTGAAGTTTCTGAAGATCGCTTTCAATGCCCCAAACTTGAGATTCCAATTCTTTTTGATCATGACGGGCGGTTTCATATTCTTGATTTAATCTTTTGATCTCACGTCCTATTTTTTTAACCTCCTGCTTTTTTGCGAGGATTCCTGATAATTTTTCTTTACTGCCGCCCACCATGATGCCCTGATGAGAAATTAAATTTCCGTCTTTGGTAACAATGGTCTGGCACACCCCATTGGTGTTGAATATATTTATGGCCTCTTCAATATCGTCGGTAACAAGCACATGCCCTAAAAGCGCTTCTGTTACCTTTTCAAATCCCTGTTTAACGGAAACATGGTTCAAAAGCCTTTTTTGAGCATCGGGGTTTCCCTTGTGGTCCTCCCACCCCATGTCTTTGACAGATGAGACAGGGATAAAGCCTCCTCGCCCCTCACCGGTTGTTTGGAGATAGTCGATGGAGCCCATGCCGGCTTTTTGGTTCTCGACAAGAATATACTGTAATGATTCTCCAAGAACCGCTTCCACCGCAGTTTCATAAGAAGGTTTCGGTTCCACGATATCCGCCATGAGTCCTAAAATGCCATTCCTGTCATCGATTTCTAATCCTTCCGGCGAAACGCCCTGTTTATCGGCCCTGTTTTTTTTCATTACGGCTCGAACGCCGTCTTTATACCACTCGAAATTGTCTTCCATTTTCTTTAACGCCGTATACGATGACTTGGCCTGGTTTCTCTCAAGATCGACGGTCTGAACCCGTTTAACCTGTTCTGCAAGAGATTTGCTTTTTTCTTGAAGCTGCTTTTTGACCCTGGTCGCACTTTCGTTTAACTTATAGATCTCTTTTTTATATGAATCAAATTTTTCTTGGGCCGTTATTTTTTTCTCCCGGAGCTTTTCCACTTTCTGATGGGTTGAGGCTTCTTCTTCATCTATGATTTTCAGTCGCCTTTTAAGGCTTTCTTTGTTACGCGAGGCGTTTTGATAGATATTTTTGTATTGTGCTTCCCGGGCCACCAGATCCATTAGATTGGCTTTACATGTTTCAAGCTCTTGATTCAACACAGAGACTCGATCTTTAATGGTTTGCGAGGCCGACCGCTCCCGGTCGATGGTAGACCTTACCGTTTCTATATTTCCATGAATGTTTATATTCTGGGTTTCAACCTGAGCGATTTCGGAGGTTAAGTTCCTGTTCTTCTCTTCAAGGTTTCTGTGAGTGGACTCAAGTTCTCCACATTCGTTGATTAGACGTTCCACCTCGTTACGAAAGTGATTTATATCATTTTCCACGCGGTCTATATGGCGCTGTATTTCGAATATGCGGGACTTTTGGTCCGAAATCTCCTGATTTTTTTCCGAACGCCGAAGCTTGATCTTTTCAACTTCCGCATCAAGGTTTTTTAACCGGGTTGTATGCTCAATGTCTGTATCCTTTAAATTTGTTAATACCGCATCGGTTTCATCAATTTTATGGGTATAGTCATCATAGTAATGCAACGCAATGGCGATATCGAGCTCCTTGATGCGCTTTTGATGCTTTTTATACCGTTCGGCCTTTCTGGCCTGACGTTTCAGGCCGGCCATCTGCCGCTTTATTTCCGCAATGATGTCTGTAACCCGCAACAGGTTCTGATTTGTGGCCTGGATTTTACCGAGAGCTTCCTTTTTACGGCTTTTATACCGTGTAATTCCTGCTGCTTCTTCAATAAAAACTCTTCTTTCTTCGGGTCCGGAATCCGTAATTGCGCCGATATTTCCCTGTTGTATCACGGAATAGGATTTTGTCCCCATGCCGGTTCCCATAAAGATATTATGGATATCCTTAAGCCGGCATTGCTGTTTGTTGATGAAGTAGGAGCTTTCTCCGGACCGGTAAAGGCGCCGGGTCAACATGATCTCGGAAAAGTCCTTGAGTTCTTCGGGGGCATTGCCGTTTTCATTTGCAAGGGTTAAAGAGACCTCTGCCATATTCAATGCGGGTTTTCCGTTTGTACCTGAAAATATTACGTCTTCCATGGATTTCCCGCGGAGCTGCTTGACACTCTGTTCTCCCATAACCCATTTAATTGCATCTACGACATTGCTTTTGCCGCAACCGTTCGGACCCACAACCGCAGAAACACCCAGAGGAAATTCAATACTGTTTTTTTCAACAAAGGATTTAAATCCATTGAGTTCCAGCTTTTTTAGTTTCATGAGATTAAATCTCCTGTTGCACCTTCATTCTGCAAGCCTGGTATCGGTCGGATATTCAAATTGAGCTTGCGAATTCGAAAAGTTGTAGAATTCCCAAGACGTTTAATTATTTTAAATTTATATTTTGTGTGTTTGTGCCTTTTTACCCAATATTTTTTGGTTCCGGTTTTATCCAGATTAGGATTAACTGTATTAAATAACAGGAATTCATCAGCTTGTAAAGGGAAAAACACAACAGGCGGTATAATTTTATCTATCTGAGTACAATATGTGGTGGAATATACTTATTTGTCGTTTTGTCCTGCTAACGGTTCGCGAAAAAATAAACCCTAATTGATCGTAAACAAAATGGGAAAATATTTTATTTGTTTGATTTATTATGCATTTTAGTAAATTCAGATGCATTTTCATATCGCTTCTGTGAATGAGATATAAATTTATTTAAAAAATCCCATTTTGTTTACCTTTCAGGAAAGCCGATGATACCCTATCTTCTTCGTTATCAAGGGCTCGCAGTAGACGACTACGGCTTCGCCCTTGATGCCTCGAATCTGGGGGATCCTCGACTTTCGATCATTTAGGGTAAACTTACAATTTTAGAAAAAATATTCTTTATGGAATTAATAATTGCAAACTGTTATATGTGCAAGGCAATTTTTTCTCTTTGACAGCCAAGGGTCGCCTTCCCGGTCCGGGACGGACACCGTACGAATTTAGAGAATAACTATAGTCATAAAATAGCAAATCGCAATAGGGTATGTCACATTGTCCGGATTAATAAAAAAATACTGGTTCATTGCAGGACTTGTCCTTGTTTTTACGGTGACTGTTGCCGATACTACCGAAACGGTTTCCGGTATCGGAAGATGGTTCAAAATGCATCGGGGGCCCGATGCCGTGATTGTTCTGATATTCTTTTTTTCAGGTTTGATATTAAATGTCCGGCATATACGGTCAGGGCTGATGGATATAAAGGGTATGGCGATTGCCCTGGCAATAATTTTTCTTGTTGCGCCCATCACCGGAGCATTATTCGGCATGGCGTCTGTGGAGACCGGGATCAAAATAGGGATTTTTCTGGTGGCGGTGATGCCGACAACATTGAGCAGCGGTGTTGTAATGACCGGGGCTGCCGGAGGAAATATGGCCCATGCACTGGTGATCACCATACTGGCCAACGGGCTTGCCGTTTTTACCATACCTGTTGCACTATCACTCCTTTTGAATCTGGTTGGCGGAACCGCTGTTGTTTCCATTGATAAGCCGGCGATTGTTATGAAGCTCGGGTTTTATGTACTGTTACCCCTTTGCACGGGGTTGACAATAAAGTTTTTCGCAAAATCTTTCATTGATCGATTTGTTCTGAAACTGCAGGTGTTGAACCAGTGGTTCGTCCTGGGAATTGTATGGATGGCCATGTCCCAGGCCAGAGATGCGATCATAAGTACGGGGGGATCGGTGGGTATCATTTTGTTACTGGTATTCGGTTTCCATGGGATACTGTTGAGTTGCGCAGGGCTTTTCAGCAAATTATTAAAACTGGGCAGAGGTCGCAGAGAAAGTGTTATCTTTATGGGCAGTCAGAAAACACTGCCGCTTTCGGTCATTTTACAGGTTTCCCTTTTTCCGCAATACGGGCTGGCCCTTGTGGTCTGTGTGCTGCATCATATGGTTCATCTTTTAATGGATGGATATCTGGTTGGGAGGCTTAGAAGGATTGAAGATTGACTATTGAAAAATTAAGAAATCGAATAGACTTGACACAAACATTATAGACTGGATATTATTATT
>MAXL01000377.1 GCA_001751005.1 Desulfobacterales bacterium S5133MH16 | reverse complement strand
CCAAACCGCATTTTATATTTTCCAAATAGTGCGGAAGAACTTTATCAACCGGTTGTTCTTGAAAAAGATGCCCCTGAACGTGCAGTAATGCCTGAAGGATTCTGCGTGACATTTGCCGGAAATATTGGAGCCGCCCAAGATTTCGGGACGATTTTGAATGCTGCTGAACGACTGAAAGGCCATAGAGAAATTAATTGGATTATTATAGGCGATGGTCGTATGTTCTCATGGGTTCAAAGACAAGTCGTCGAACGGGATTTAAGTAAAACTGTGCACTTGTTAGGTAGATATCCTGCAGAAGCAATGCCCCGGTTTTTTGCCTTATCTGATGTTTTGCTTGTTACGCTTAAAAAGGAACCGATATTTGCATTAACAATACCTTCTAAAGTGCAATCATATCTTGCTTGCGCTAAACCTATTATAGCAGCACTTGATGGAGAAGGGGCAAGTGTGGTTGAAGAGGCCTGTGCAGGAGTGAGTTGCCCGGCCGAAAACCCTGAAGCCCTTGCAGATGCTGTATTGAAGTTGTATAACATGTCCGGAAGAGAGCGGAAAGAAATGGGGCAGAAGGGCAGAAGTTACTTTGAAAAACATTTTGAGCGGAAGATGCTTTTGGATCGGTTGGAAGGGTGGATGGAAAAACTGGTCACACAAAGACACAAAGGCACAAAGAAAGAGGTAAAAGAATAAAAAGTTTCTGTCCATTTGTTAGAGATTATCTGATTGTAATAATGGTTCGCAGCTTTTAGCTGTTTAGCTCAATTAAGCTTAACAGCACTATAGTTCTCCCGTAGGGCGCTAAGTTCTTTGTGCCTTTGTGTGAAACAATAAAGAGGATTCTATGCGTATTCTGATTCTAGGCGGTGACGGCATGCTGGGTCACCAGCTCTTTAAAAACTTAAAATCCAGTCATGATGTTCGGGTAACATTACGTCAGGATCTGGCTGTATATAATAAATTCATGATGTTCAGCTCGGAAAATACTTATCCCGGTATTGATGTAAGCAAAATAGATAAACTTGCTAAGGTGTTAACCAATTTTCATCCTGATGCTGTGGTTAACGCTATTGGCATAGTTAAACAATTACCGGAAGCCAATAAAAGTATTCCAAGTCTGGAAATAAATGCTCTGTTTCCTCATCGCCTGGCACTTTTATGTAAAGAGATAAGCGCCAGGATGATTCATTTGAGTACGGATTGTGTTTTTTCCGGAAAAAAAGGGAATTACAAAGAATCTGATACATCTGATCCTGATGATTTGTACGGTCGAACAAAGTTGCTTGGCGAAGTATCTGAAAAGCATTGCCTTACATTACGCACATCAATAATCGGCCAAGAGCTTTCTCGAAAAAAAAATCTACTTGAATGGTTCCTGTCACAAAAAGGAAGTGTTAATGGTTATAAAAAAGCAATTTTTTCAGGATTCACTACGCTGGAATTAAGCCGTATCATAGAAAATATGATCTTAAATTATCCGGATGCATCTGGTATTTACCATGTCTCCAGTGACCCGATCAGTAAGTTTGATCTGCTCTCGCTGATTAAGGCAGCTTTAAAGCTACCAGTTGAAATCATTTCAGATGAATCTTTTGCTTGTGATCGAAGTCTTGATTCCAGTAAATTTCGCCGGGAATTTAATTATAACCCTCCGAGCTGGGAAGAGATGATTTGTGAGTTATGCAAAGACATAGGAGATAATTCATGATTTTTAAAGGCAAAACGATTCTGGTAACCGGTGGCACTGGTTCTATGGGAAAAATATTTGTTCGGCGGGTGTTAACCGGTGAACTGGGAACGCCCAAAAAGGTAATTGTGTTTTCCAGGGATGAAGCAAAACAGCATGACATGCGGATGTCTTATCTTAATAAAATTGCAGCAACAGATGAGGTAATTTATCGAAATTTTATGAGCGTGTTGGAGTTTCGAATTGGTGATGTGCGGAATTATGCAGATATCTGTTCCGCTTTGAAAAACGCTGATATAGTTGTTAATGCGGCAGCGCTTAAGCAGGTTCCAGCCTGCGAGTATTTTCCTACACAGGCGGTTTTAACCAACTGCATGGGCGCGTCGAATATTGTACGCGCAATCAGAGAAAACAGCTATCCGGTTGATACGGTTATAGCTGTCAGCACAGATAAAGCGTGCAAGCCGATAAATGTAATGGGGATGACAAAATCTATCCAGGAACGAATTATTACCTCTGCGAATATTCTCAACCCAAAAACCCGTTTTATTTGTGTACGTTACGGTAATGTTTTGGCTTCACGTGGTTCAGTTATCCCGCTGTTTCATGATCAGATCAGAAACCGAGGTCCTGTGACGGTTACCGTTCCTGAAATGACACGGTTTCTTTTAAGCCTGGACCAGGCGGTTGATACTGTGTTTACCGCACTGCGTGATGCAAAACGGGGCGAAACCTATGTCCCAAGAGCGCCTTCGGCCACTGTGATAAATATTGCAAAAGCTTTGATAAGCGATAAAAAAATAGAGATAAAAGTCACTGGAATTCGCCCTGGAGAAAAAATGCATGAAATAATGGTTTCAGAGGAAGAGGCCAATCATTGTGTTAAACGCGGGGATTATTTTTCTATTTTACCTATGCTGCCTGAACTGCTTCATGGTAGCGAGCCGGAACCAAATGCTCTTACCGGAGAATTCAGCTCGGATGATACGCTTCTTGACCTTGAAGGTACAATTGATTTGTTAAAAAAACATAAGCTGATGGTTGAGAATGTGGAATCAAATAATGAGGAACTGCTCCGCTAGTTTTTAAGGGATGTGGAAATAAATAACTTACCCATCTCCCATCCCATCTTCAGGCCATCTTCGATCAAGTAACCACTTTTAAAACCGCAGGCATAGCCGGGCTACGTTGAGGATTTTAAAAGTGGTTACTT
>MAXL01000376.1 GCA_001751005.1 Desulfobacterales bacterium S5133MH16 | reverse complement strand
TAAAGAATGCAGAAATCATTGTATTTATCCAGTGTGTGGGATCAAGGGACCAAAACCGACCTTACTGTTCCAGGATTTGCTGTACGGCTTCCATATTACAGGCAATTTCGATAAAAGAAAGCAACCCGGATACAAATGTCTTTATCCTCTACCGTGACATTCGAACTTATGGCGAAAAAGAGTATCTTTACAAAAAAGCCAGGGAGATGGGAGTTGTTTTTGTACGATATTCGCTGGATAACAAACCCAAGGTTACGGAAATAGAAAATGGTCTTGAAGTCGTTGTCTTTGATCCGATTTTGCAAAAGAATTTAAAGATAAAGGCAGACTATGTAAATCTGGCGACCGCTATAGAACCAGCGGAAAATGCGGCGATTTCCGAGTTCTATAAAATTCCGCTCAATGCCGAAAACTTTTTTATGGAAGCCCATGCCAAGCTGCGGCCGGTGGAATTTGCAAACGATGGAATCTTCTTGTGCGGACTGGCCCATTATCCCAAAGCCATAGAAGAAAGTATTTCCCAGGCCATGGCGGCTGCAAGCAAAGCAACCACGATCCTTGCAAAAGGCTCCGTTCAGATTTCTCCGCTGGTATCTCAAGTAGATGCTGAAAAATGCATAGGGTGCGGTCTTTGTGAGGAAATCTGTCCTTTCAACGCCATTGTGCTCGAAGAAATTGAAGGAAAGGGATATCGGGCAAAGAATATTTCGGCGTCTTGCAAAGGGTGCGGGCTATGTGCCTCTTCGTGTCCACAGCAGGCCATCGACATGCTCCATTTCAGGGATCAGCAGATCGTGGCATCTGTTTGTGCAGCAGTGTAAATGGAGTGTGAAGTGACTTTCACGTTTTATCCGAGTTAGGTAATAGCTTGCAATTTGTATAATAAGCCAAAGTAAGTGAAAGGTGAAAATTATGGGAAATTTTGAGCCTAAAATAGTTGCTTTTCTGTGTAACTGGTGTGCCTATGCCGGTGCGGATCTGGCAGGTGTTTCACGATTGCAGTATCCACCCAACATGAGAACCGTACGCGTCATGTGTTCGGGCCGGGTTGACCCGGTTTTCATTATCAAAGCGTTCAAGCAGGGATGCGACGGCGTATTGGTGGCCGGGTGACATTTCGGTGATTGCCATTACCTGGAGGGTAATGTTCAGGCCGAAAAAAAGATCCGTTTAACTCAACAATTGCTGGATATCGCCGGTATCGGCAAAGAAAGGCTTCACCTGGCATGGGTTTCATCGGCAGAGGCCCAGCGGTTTGCTGAAATTGTGACAGATGTAACCGAATCTATAAAGAATCAGGGAAAATTCGACCCCGACTCTTTTATTTTTGAACTGAATGCAGCCGAAATTACCCTTGCCGGCGAAACACTGCGATGGCTGGTAGGCAAGGAAGTAAAGATTACAACCCATGGCGATGTTTATGGCCGAAATTGGGATAAAGAGTCCTTTGAATCTATTCTGGATTCGGCGCTTGAAAGAGAATACCAGATGAATGTCATTTTTCAGGCAATAAAACAAGGATGCAAATCGGTCCGAGATATCAGCAGCAAGATAGGCCTTGACCTAATGAGGGTTTCATATCTTCTTGCTGACATGGAAAAGAGAAGCATTGTTGAATTTACGGGTATGGAAGACAGGAAACCCGTTTTTGCAGCACTATAAGAATTGACTATTGAAGATTGAAAATTTTAAATTTTTTTAAATTAATCAATCTTCAATTGAAAATCTTCAATTGATAAGGGAGGAGAAATGACTAACAAAAGCGGGTCGGTTATGGTTGTGGGCGCCGGTATTGCAGGCATGCAGGCCTCACTTGATCTGGCCAATTCGGATTACAAGGTTTATCTGGTTGACAAATCGCCGACCATCGGCGGGATGATGGCACGGCTCGACAAGACCTTTCCGACCAATGATTGCACTATGTGAATCATTTCACCCAAACTGGTCGAGGTCGGCCGGCATATAAATATCGAGCTGATTACGTGCAGCGAAGTAAAGAGTGTTGAGGGTGAACCGGGAAACTTTGAGGCTTTATTGGTCAATCACCCCCGCTACATTGATCCGGTTAAATGTACAGGGTGCGGTGAATGTGCCATGCATTGTCCGGTTGCTGCAATTAATGAGATTAACAAGGGCCTTGATGATAGAAGGGCCGCCTATATTGAATATCCCCAAGCGGTTCCGCTTGCCTATGCAATAGATTTTGATGCATGTATCGGCTGCGGCTTGTGCGAAAATATGTGTATGGCCAAGGCAATAAAATATGATGACACTGAGCGCGAAACCGCAGTTAAAGTCGGATCTGTTATTCTGTCTACCGGAAGCCAGGCATATGATCCGTCAGACCTTGATTACCTGGGATATGGAAAATATCCCAACGTGGTTACCAGCGAAGGATTTGAGAGGATTCTGTGTGCCGGAGGACCATATTTGGGCCATGTCATGCGACCCCTTGACAGGGAAGAACCCAAAAGCATAGCGTGGCTTCAGTGTATCGGGTCAAGGGATATCAACCGGTGCGGTAACGGATATTGCTCTTCAGTCTGCTGTATGTATGCTATAAAAGAGGCTATGATCGCCAAGGAGCATATTCATGCTGATGTTGATTGCGCAATCTTTAATATGGATATGAGGACGTTTGGCAAGGATTATGAGAAATATTTCCTGCGCGCCAGAGATAATGAGGATATTCGTTTTGTCAAAGCCAGGGCTCATACCATCACCGAAATTCCTGAAACCGGTGATCTGATTTTGCAGTATGCCGATGAAGCCGGTCAGATGAAAGAAGAAATTTTCAGTATGGTGGTTCTTTCGGTCGGTCTTAAGATACCGGATTCATCTGTTGATCTTGCAAGACGTCTGCGAATAGAACTCAATAAATATAACTTTGTGAATACCGGTTCCTTTACGCCTGTAGCCACATCACGTCCGGGGATTTATACCTGCGGTGTATTTCAAGGACCCAAAGATATTCCGGGATCAATTACCGAGGCCAGTGCTGCTGCCTGCCTGGCAGGTACTGATGTTGCAGAGGCCAGGGGAGAAGATATCGAAGTCATTGAAATTCCTGAAGAAATGGATGTTACAAAAGAGGAGCCCAGAATCGGTGTTTTTGTCTGTAACTGCGGTATCAACATCGGCGGGATTGTGGATGTCACTTCGGTTCAGGAATATGCGGGAACACTTCCCTATGTGGTATTTACAGATCAGAATCTCTTTACTTGCAGCCAGGATACGCAGGACAAGATAAAGGAAATAGTCATAGAGCACAAACTAAACCGTGTTGTAGTCGCCTCTTGCACCCCCAAAACTCACGAAGGAATGTTTATGGATACCCTTGAGGCATGCGGACTAAATAAATATTTGTTTGAAATGGCCAATATCCGGAACCAGTGTTCCTGGGTCCATCCAAATAATCCGACGGCCGCCACAGAAAAATCAAAGGATCTTGTGAGAATGGCCGTGGCCCGGGTTGCTACACTTAAATCGCTCCATGAGAAGAAGATTCCCGTTAACCAGCGGGCGCTTATCATCGGCGGCGGAGTGGCCGGGATGAATGCTGCGTTGAGTCTTGCAGATCAAGGCTTCCCGGTGACTATAGTTGAAAAAGAGGAGAAACTGGGTGGCATGGCAAACCGTCTCACAACTACAATCGAAGGAGCGGATGTGGAGATTTATCTTGAAGAACTTATTCAAAAGGTAACCTCCCATCCACAAGTCGAGGTTCTGCCCCGCTCCCTGATTGTCAACTTTTCCGGATTCCAGGGAAATTTCACGACAGAGATTCTGGTGGGACCAGGAATGTATGAAAGAAAAATTGATCATGGTGTCGTCATTCTGGCAACAGGAGCCGTTGAATACCGTCCCAAGGAGTTTCTCTACGGCCAGGACCAAAGAGTGGTGACCCAAATCGAACTGTCCGAACGTTTAAAAGAGAAAGGGGCGCAGGATCTGAACCGAGTGGTCATGATCCAGTGCATTGGATCACGAAACAAGGAAAATCCCAACTGCTCCAAGGTTTGCTGCCAGAGCGCTATCAAGAATGCGCTTCATATTAAAAAGCTTCAGCCGGATGCCCAAATATTCATCCTTTACCGGGATATCAGAACTTACGGCTTCCTGGAGGATTACTATACTGAAGCCAGAAAGCTGGGAGTATTATTCTTCCGATTCAATTCTGAAGATCCGCCGGTGGTGGAATCGTCTGAAGCGGGTGTAATGGTAACCTTTAAGGATAACATCCTTGATCGTAGCCTCCGGGTCAGTGCCGACCTCCTGGCGCTGAGTTCGGGAATGGTTGCAGAAGACACAGAAGAACTCGCCTCCATTGTCAAACTGGCCAGAACAGAAGATGGATATTTCATGGAAGATCACGTCAAATTAAAACCTGTTGATATGGCCACGGAGGGTATCTTTGTCTGCGGGACTGCACACAGCCCCAAACTCTTACCAGAATCGATCGCACAGGCATTGGCAGCAGCTTCAAGGGCCACCACGTACCTGTCAAAAGACCAACTGACCCTGTCTGCTGTTACGGCCTGGGTAAATCCGGAGCTTTGCGCTTCCTGTCTTATATGCGTCCGGTCATGCCCGTACGGAGTTCCGGTGATAAATGAAGACGGTATCAGTGAAATTGATGAGGCTTTGTGCCACGGATGCGGAGTATGCGCTGCAGAATGTCCGGCAAAGGCGATTGAGCTGAACTGGTACGAGGACAATCAAATACTGAGCAAAGTCGACGCTTTGCTGGAGGGGGTTTTATGAGTCAGGATTTCGAGCCGATAATTGTTGCGTTTTGCTGTAGTTACTGAGGTTACACTGCTGCGGACCTGGCAGGTTCCATGCGATTGCAATACCCATCTGATATTAAAATCATTTTCGTCCCCTGTACAGGCAAGGTGGATGTACTTCATATTCTGCGTGCCTTTGAAAAAGGAGCGGACGGCGTGTGTGTAGTTGGATGTCTGGAAGGAGATTGCCATTTTATAAGCGGCAACTTCAGAGCCCGAAAGAGGGTGGAGCAGGTTCAGAAGATCCTTGATACCATCGGCATCGGGGGAGAAAGAGCACAGATGTACAACCTTTCATCGGGCGAAGGTCCGCGTTTTGCACAGTTTGCTATTGAAATGGACGAAAGAATTCGAAAATTGGGTCCCAATCCTATGAAGTTGGCAAAGAAAAAGGCTGCCTGAAACAATTGACCATATTCGATGATGGTTTTCAATTTAAATGAAAGAGAGGTATTATGATTGTTGCAGATAAAAAGCCGATTGAGGAAATTATTGAGGAAATCAAAAACCATGAAAAAATCCTCATTTTAGGTTGCAACGAGTGCGTCACGGTCTGTGAGGCAGGAGGAAAGAAAGAAGTAGGCGTTATGGCTTCGGCCCTCAGGATGTATTTTCTAAACCAGGGACAGGAGGTCAAAATAGATGAAAAGACTCTGGAACGACAATGTGATCATGAATACCTCGAAGAGATTCGTGATGTAATGGATCAGTATGACGCTGTTGTTTCCCTTGCCTGTGGTGTCGGTGTTCAGTTCATGGCTGAAAAATATCATACAACACCTATATATCCGGGGGTGAACACCTGTTTTTTGGGAGTTACTGAAGAACGAGGTGTTTGGACAGAAAGGTGCCAGGCTTGCGGGGAGTGCATTCTGGCGCGTACCGGAGGAATCTGTCCTGTCTCCCGGTGTGCAAAGCGCCTTCTTAACGGCCCTTGTGGCGGGGCAACAAAGGGGAAGTGTGAAATTAATAAGGAGTTGGACTGTGCCTGGCAATTGATTATCGATAGGCTCAAGGCACTGGGTAAAATGGATGACTATGAAAAAATTACCCCTATAAAAGACTGGTCAACTGAAAGGGCCGGAGGGCCCAGAAAAGTTGTCAGGGAGGATGTGCAGCAATGAAAGTAAAGACACCGAGTAAACTGGAAAAGATTCTGGCCGCCGGTCACCTGGCTGTTACGTCGGAGTGCGGTCCCCCCAGGGGTTCTGATATTGAAGTGATTAAAGAAAAGGCAAATCTGATCAAGGATTGTGTAGATGCTATCAATATCACCGACAATCAGACATCCGTAACCCGCATGTGCAGCCTGGTCGCTTGTATTCAGCTTAAACTCATGGGATTGGAGCCGGTGCTGCAAATGGTGACGCGTGATCGAAACCGGATCGCCTTGCAGAGCGATATCCTCGGGGCGGCTTCGTTTGATATACACAATATTCTCTGTCTTTCCGGAGACCACCAGAGCTTTGGAGACTGCCCCACGGGTCAAAATGTTCATGATATTGACTCCATGCAGCTTATTCAAACCATGAGGCTTATGCGGGACCAAGCCAAGTTCCTCGGTGGAGACGATATTAAGCGTCCACCCAAGATGTTCGTGGGGGCTGCTGCCAATCCTTTTGCCGATCCCTTTGAAATACGCGTTCCCCGCCTGGCCAAAAAAATTGCCGCCGGCGTGGAGTTTATACAAACCCAGTGTATATACAATATGGAGAAATTCGAGCTCTGGTTGAAGATGGCCGGTGACCGTGGATTACTTGAAAAAGTTTATATTCTGGCAGGCGTGACCCCGTTTAAATCGGCCGGCATGGCTAAATACATGAAAAATCGGGTTCCCGGGATAGAAGTGCCGGACGAGTTGGTGAAAAGAATGGCAGATACACCCAAAGAAAAACAACCCGAGGAAGGCGTCAAAATCTGCATTGAGCAGATTCAGCACCTCAAAGAAGTGGAAGGGGTTCATGGGTTTCATGTCATGGCGATTGAATGGGAAGAAATGGTTCCCGAGATTGTGGAAAAATCCGGCCTATATCCCAGGCCGAGCGTAGAATGATTTTTCACGGGTAGTTGGCTGTTAGATAGCAAAGCTCAAAGAGATAGAAGATGAGAAGGT